>JBHHTZ010000541.1:0-3331 GCA_046753605.1 Anaerolineae bacterium | reverse complement strand
ATCTGCTCGGCCGCCGGCCCCTCCTCGTCGGCGTAGAGCGCCTTCAGCCGGCGGGCCAGGTAGTGGGTGAACCAGGTCTCGGAACGCGCCTCCCCGGGCGGGTCCACGGCTTTGTCGTGCCATTGGAGCAGGCGCTCCGTGTTGGTGAAAGCGCCGTCCTTCTCGGCCACGCCGGCGGCCGGCAGAAAGAAAACTTCGGTCTTAATGTCCTCGGGCCGTAACTCACCGCGCTTCACCTCCGGCGATTGATACCAGAAGGAGGCCGTCTCGGTCTCGAAAAAGTCACGCACCACCATCCAGTCCAGGTTGGCCAGCCCGCGTCGTACGAGCCGGGTGTTGTGCCCGCTCACAGCCGGGTTCTGGCCATGGACGATGAGACCCCTGATCTCCTCGTCCCGCATCGCCACGGTCATTGGCAAGGTTGAGTGATTGCCAGTGATCTTGGGTAGCAGGTCGTACCTGAAGTCGTTCTCCGGTGTGGCTGCGTCGCCATACCAGGCCTTGAGCAGGCTTATGACGTATTTGGGTGTGTGGACCCACCAGCCGGTCGACTTGGTTTCGGTTTGGATGTAGTCCTGGAGGGTGGCGTGGTTTTTGCGAGCGTCCGGCATGCTCAGGTAGCCCGGCAGGATGTGATACAGCGTTGGGATGTCCGTCGCGCCCTGGACGCTGGCGTGGCCGCGCATGGCCATGATCCCGCCGCCAGGCCGGCCCATATTACCCAGCAGAAGTTGGAGCACGCCGCCGGTCCGAATGGTCTGCACACCGACGGTGTGCTGGGTCCAGCCCATGCCGTAGCAGAAGGCCGTTGTACGGTCGGGGCCGGAGTTCTCGGCCAACTCTTGAGCGACCCGCAGGAACAGGTCCTGGGGAATGCCCGTTATTTCAGCAACCTTCTCCGGCGTGTACCGGCGATAGTGCTTCTTCAGGATGTTGAGCACGCAGTTGGGATCGTCGAGGGACAGGTCCTGCAGCGGCGCGCCGGTTTTGGGGTCAGTCTGGTATTGCCAGGTTGTGGTGTCATATCTGCGGGCCTCGGGATCGAATCCGGAGAACAGGCCGTCCAGGTCTTCGGTGTCCTGAAAGTCCGGGTGGATGAGGAATGCAGCGTTTGTGTAGGTGACTACGTAGTCCTTGAAGTAGAGTTCGTTTTCCAGGATGTGGTGGATCAGCCCACCCAGCCAGACGATGTCCGTGCCGGCGCGGATGGGCACGTGGACGTCGGCCACCGCCGAGGTGCGGGTGAAGCGCGGGTCCACGTGAATGATCGTCGCGCCCCGCTCTTTGGCCTTCATCACGAAGCGGAAGCCGACCGGGTGGCATTCGGCCATGTCGGAGCCTTCGATGACGATGCAGTCCGCATTTTGCAGGTCCTGCTGGAAGGTGGTAGCGCCGCCGCGACCAAAGCTGGTGCCCAGACCGGGCACGGTGGAGCTGTGTCATATACGCGCCTGGTTTTCCATCCAGACCACGCCCAGCCCCCCCGTGAACAGTTTCTTGATGAGATAGTTCTCTTCGTTGTCCAGGGTGGCGCCGCCCAGGACCGCCAGGTTGCTGACCTGGTTGATTACTAGGCCATCACCTTGATCCTGCTCAGTGTGAGCTTCCCGCTGGTGGACGAACCCCGCGTCGCGCGTTTCTTTGATTCGCTCGGCGATGCGGTCCATTGCCCACTCCAGAGGCCGGCGCTCCCACTGGGTGCTGAAGGGCGCGCGGTAGAGGACGGTGGTGATGCGGTCGGGGTTGACGGTGAGTTGGTAGGTGGCGGCGCCTTTGGGGCACAGAGCGCCGGCGTTGATAGGGCTGTCGGGGTTGCCCTCGATGTCGATGATCTGGCCGTTCTGGGAATAGATCAGCGTGCTGCACCCGATGGCACAGTAGGGGCACACACTGAGGGTTACTTTGGCGTCACGGGTGCGGGGTTGGATCTGGCGGGTTTGCTGGCTGATGGCCTCTTCGCCCATGCCCAATTCGGCGATCTCGTGGGAGAGGGGCCGGCCGCTTTCGATGAGGTCGGTGACCTGGCGCGCGACTGGCCACGCCCGCACCCGGTCGAGCAACGATTTGCCGTTAGACTTGATCATGAGGGAGACTCCTATTGGTTTTTCGTGAGCTATACCGTGAAACGGGACCCGGGATCCGAGATGCGGGATCCGAGACGCGGGATTCAGGTTTTGGTATCGGGATCCTTTTCCGTCGATTCGTGTCTCAATTGTGCCTCATATAGAGCTTGCAACTCTCGCAGGCGGGTTTCCAATTCCGTCGCGCGGGCTTCAGCTTCGGCGCGGGCGGTCGCTTCGGCTTCGGCACGGGCGGCTTCGGCTTCGGCACGGGCAGCTTCAGTCTGGGCGCGGGCGGCTTCGGCCTCGGCGCGGGCAGCTTCGGCCTCGGCGCGGGCAGCTTCGGCCTCGGCGTGCTCTCTCAACTCCTCGGGAGTCAACAGCCGTTCGCCGGTTTCCACATCGTAAACATCGATCCGCTCCCGACCTACGACCACGAATCGCACCCCGATGGTTTCAAAGGTCATACCGCCTTCCGCGTCGGGCGTTATCTCCCGGTAGTAGGGGCTGTTGCCCTCCAGCCGGTAGCCCAGCAAGCGCCACGGGCCGCCATCCGCCGGCCACATGTCGATGATCAGCATCTCCCGCACTCCCACGGCGGCGTAGTACAACGTCTTCTCCTGCAAGTCGGTCACGCGGGTGTCTTCGGAGGTGATTTCCACAACGAAGACCGGCAGCGGTCCGTCCCGGGGCACGCGGTAGGACTTCTCCTGGGTCTCCGGCCGGCGGCCCCCCGGAATGGCGGCGATGTCGGGCGCTTTGGCCGGCACGCCTTTGCGCGTTGGGTGGATCAGCACATCGCTGAGGATCAGCCAACCGCGGAGGAATCCTTCCAGCATCGTGGCCAGCCAGCGGGTCCAGAGGTCGTGGTCGGGGCTTTCGGGCATGACGATGGCCTCGTCTTCCAGGGGGTATAGGATGTCGAGCAAGGTCAACGGCACCTGGTCGTGGACGCCGGTTTCGGGGTTGTAGACGTATTTCCAACCCACCTCCAGGTCAAAGGTGGGCAAAGCCGGCAGCGTGGATTCGGCTGCCGGCGCTGGCGCAGCAGCAGGTTCCTGTGAGGCAACCGTTGGAGGTGACATTTGAGGTGTTTTCAGAACCACTGGTTTCTCCTCTCTGCCGGCGCGGACAACAGTCGTGCCATGGCCGCCGCACTGGTCCCATCCCCGGCTGTGTTTTCGCCAGGCGTCCCTCTTCGCGGGGGCCAGCTAACGAACGGTGATCAAATAACTTTCCCATTTCCAGATCAGGGTAGCGCCGGCTGAGTA
>JBHHTZ010000540.1:0-3335 GCA_046753605.1 Anaerolineae bacterium | reverse complement strand
GCCGGCTTCTCAGCAGACGCCAGAAGAGCCACCCGCCGGCCAGCAGGCCGAGGGGCGGGATAAGCCACACCAAAAGCGTTGGGCCGCGTCGCGGCGGAGCCGCCAGTACCCGTGTCCCGTACTGCGCGACGAAGTAGTCGATGATAGCCTCCTCGCTCTCGCCGGCGGCCAGCTTGTCCCGGATCAGCGCCCGCCAGTCCACACATGCCTTGGTCTCGCACACGTCCAACGGTGTGCTGGGACAGACCGGGCAGTACAACTGCTTGGCAATCCGATTGACCTCGTCCGCCGTCGGCTCGTTGACCGTCGGTTCCTGCGCAGCGACCGTGGTCACCAGTACTAAGCTGAAAAGCAGTGCAAGGAATAAGGGGATAAGGGCAAATTTTTCCCTTTTCCACTTTTCCACTTGTTCACTGTGTCCCATGCTCTCGACCTCCGCTCAACTATGCCGCACTGGGCACGGACTTTCGCTGGGGGATAAGCCTCCACCGGCGCTGGGTCTCCGCTTCGGGCCAGGCGGCTATCAGGGTGCCGGCGATGAACGTCACCCCGCCCAGCCACAGCCACATGACCAGCGGGTTCAGGAAGACTTTGAAGGTGGCGTGATCGTTTTCCCAGGCTAGCAGCAAGGTATACACGTCGCCCTGGGGCCGGCTCCACACCGCCGGAATGGTCATGGGCTGCTTGGTGGACAGGAAGAAGTCGCGGTGCGGCTCCAGCGTCCGCACACGTCGGCCGTCCTGGTAGACCGACAGGGTGGCCTGCGTCACCTGCCGATCGCCACCTTCCAGGGCATACTGGCGTAGATTATCAAAACGCAACGTGTAGGTGCCGATGGTGAGTTCCTCGCCCTGTCTCAGGTTGACCTGTGTTTCCTGCTGGTACATGTAGGTGCCCACCACGCCCAGCACCATCATCAGCACGCCCAGGTGAATCACGTAGCCGCCGTAGCGCCGGCGGTGGCGGGACATGAGCCGTACCAGAGCCACCGGCAGCGTCTCACCGTGAGCCTTCCGGCGTGCCCGGGCACCCTTCCAGAACTCCAGGAGCGTGATCAGGCCCACGAAGGTCACCAGCCAGAAGCCGAGCAGGGCCAGCCCGTGGCGATAGCCTAGCATCACCAGGATAACTAGAATGACAACACTGCCGATGAAGGGCAACGTCAGCTTGTCCATCAATTGTTTCACGGGCTGCCGGCGCCAGGCCATGAGCGGAGCCAGGCCCATCAGCAGCACCAGACCAGCAAACATAGGTCCTGTGACTTGATTGTAGTACGGCGGTCCCACAGTGATCTTCTGTCCGGTGATCAACTCCGAAATCATGGGCGAAATCGTGCCCCAGAAGACAGCAAAGGTGATACCCAGGAAGAGGAGGTTGTTGAGCAGGAAGGCCGACTCGCGGGAGAACAGGCTATCCAACTGGTTTTCGCTCTTCAGGGTGTCCAGTCGGCGGGTCAGCAGCACCAGCGAAGCCAGGAAGGTGACGGTGATAAAGCCAAAGAAGGCCGGCCCGATGGCCGACTGGGCGAAGGAATGGACCGACGAAATCACGCCGCTGCGGGTGATGAAGGTGCCGAAGATGACCAGACTGTAGGTCAGGATGATCAGCACCATGGTCCACACCTTGAGCATCCCGCGCTTCTCCTGGATCATCACCGAGTGCAAGAAGGCGGTCCCGGCCAGCCAGGGCAGGAGCGCCGCGTTTTCCACCGGATCCCAGCCCCAGAAGCCGCCCCAGCCCAGGACGTCGTAGGCCCAGCGCCCCCCGAGCAAGAGTCCCAGGGACAGAAACAGCCAGGCCACCAGCGTCCAGCGTCGCGTCGTGCGGATCCAGCGGTCGTCGGTGGCGCGGCCGGTGATGAGGGCAGCCATGGCGAAAGCGTAGGGGATGACAAAGCCGACAAACCCCAGGTACAGCGTCGGTGGGTGGCCGATCATCCCGGGATGGCGCAGCAGGGGGTTGAGCCCCTGGCCGTCCCGGGGGACGAAAGGCAGGAAGCCGGCCGGCTGCCACACCTGCTCTACGAACTGATCCGACACGGGGTTGTGCCAGATGCGATCAAAGGGATTGGCGACGAAAAGCGCCAGAACCTGGAAGAAGAGAAGGGTCAGCATGGTGACGACGATCACCCAACCCATGAAATGCCGCGCACCGGGGGCCGGGTTGTGGGAACCGGCCACATCGTCCGAATCCCACCCTTCGATGGACTCAGGATGCCACTTGCGGGCGATGGCCGTGGCTGCGAACACGGACATGAGCCACGTCCAGAAGAGGATGGAGCCGGCCTGGCCGCCCCACAGGGCTGTGGCCCTCAGGAAGGGGGACATGGAGTGCGATGATACGTCGTAGACGTAGCGCACCTGGAAATCACCGCTGACCAGGCCATACACCACGACGGCGCAGGCGATGGTGAGCAGTGGTGCGGTGGCGATGGCGGCATTGCGGGCGCTCTCCAGCCAGCGTTCTTTTCTTGCTTCGATATCCCCCTGCGACGGGCCCCCTTCGACAAGCTCAGGACGCCGCTTCGTCGAGCTCAGGGCGGGGCTCAGGACGCCGCGCAGGGCGGCGCCGGCAGCGAAGGCCGCCGCTAGAGCCGATACGGCGAGGGCGATGAATCCGATGTCGTTGATCATGAATGTCTCCTATGGTTCTGCCAACAGTTCTTCGATCTTCTTGTCAAGCTGGGGCGGCTTCAACGGGCCGATGTGCACCCCACGCAACTGACCCTGCTTGTCCACGAAGAAGGTCTCTGGCACGCCGCGAATGCGGTACACCTGGGCGATGCGGGTGCCGATGTCGGGACCGTTAGGGTAGGTGATGTCAAACTCGGCCATGTAGGCCAGGGCCTCCTTTTCAGTGTCGGCGTAATCGACGCCGATGAACACCACCCCCTGATCCCGGTACTTGCGCCAGGTGCGCTCCAGGTAGGCCGCCTCTTCCCGGCAGGGTGGGCACCACGAGGCCCAGAAATTAATCACCACCACCTGGCCGCGCAGCTCGTTCAAAGCAACTGTTTCACCCTGAAAGGTGGTCAGGTCGAAATCAGGCGCCTGGCCGGCCGCCACCGGCCCGGTGGCGGCCTGGACGATCCCCCAGCCCATCAGCGCCAACAAGCCGATCACCAGCGCATACGCCACCAGACGCCAGGGAATTTCGGATTTCGGATTTCGGATTTCGGATTTTTCTTCTACTGTACTGGTGTCACGCATACATCGCTCTCCAATGTGGTCAGTAATCCGAATTCAGTGAACGGTGTCAGTGACTGATTACTGTTTACTGCTCACTGTTTACTGTTCACTGACCTGCACCTTGATCGAGACCTCCGCCTTGGGCTG
>JBHHTZ010000539.1:0-3342 GCA_046753605.1 Anaerolineae bacterium | reverse complement strand
CCAGCCGCTTGACCAACTCCCGTTCGCTGGGCAAACGATCCCCGGCCTGCAATCGCCCGTTGGCGATCAGGTGCATGATCTGATCTACGGCACTGTCAGATACCCGTGTGGGTTGAATGGGTTGGAACAGATCCTCGTCCATCAGCACTTATCTCTGCCTGATCCACGCCGGCTACGCTGCTGGCCCTGACCTGGCTCTGTAGGGCCAATCGTCGCCGGCGGCCCATGCCTGGCGTGCTGCCGGCACACGAGCGCTTGTCGGTTTTCTGTCGGATGGAAGGTTGCCCGGCGGAGGTCTATCTGATGACTATCGGGGTGGGGGGCGTGATAGGTTTGCTCTTCGGCAAGGCCGGGGGCCAGCCGTGACCCGGCGAACAGGTTGTCGCGCGCGTCAACCCGTTCCAGCAAGCCGACGGTCTCGTAGGTTGGTCGGTCGACTTCGTGCACCACAATCAGAATCCCCCCACCAGTGCTCAGAAGGCCATACGTTGTCTCGACTGTCGCTGCCTCCGTGAGCAATTCTCTGTTGAAATCGGTCTTCTGATGTCTGCCCACATTGTGCTGCAATGAAGAACACGCTTTTTTCGCAATACCGCTGCCGCAGGTGCGAACTCGAATCAATACTTCATCTGGTAGTAACGACTTCAGATCGGGGTCGCACCCTCTCACCGGCAACCTCTTTCCAAGGTGCAGTCGGTTTCATCGAATGCTTTCTGCTTGCGTCTTTCCTGTCTCTCTGATAAAATGAGGTCGCGTATTGGTGTGCAACAGAGACACTGTGGCCGGCAGGACCAAATATGGCAGTTACCACGAACAGGATTCTGCAAGATAAAGTTGCCATTGTCACCGGAGGAGGGCAGGGGCTGGGGCAGGCCATCTGCCGGCGCCTGGCACGCGAGGGCTGTTATGTAGTGGTGGCCGACTTGAACGAGGAGGCCGCTGTCGAGACAGCAACGGCCATCACAGCCTATCTGCAGAGTGCAGGCGAGGCCGGCCAGCGCGTCATTGCCATTGACGTGGATGTGACCGACGAGGCCCAGGTTACGGCGATGGTTAACAGTACCATGCAACAATTCGGACGACTCGATATCCTTGTTGCCAACGCCGGCGTCCTGATCGCCGGCGAAATCAGTGAGTTCGCCGCCGATCAGTGGCGGGCTGTGATCGATGTCAACCTTGTCGGCTATTTTCTATGTGCCAAACACGCCGCGCGCGTAATGAAGACCCAGCGCAGCGGTGTCATTATCCAGATCAACTCGAAGTCGGGCAAACGGGGGAGCTACAAGAACTCGGCCTACGCCGCCTCCAAGTTCGGAGGTGTCGGACTCACTCAGAGTATCGCCCTTGACCTGGCCGAGTACGGCGTGCGGGTCAACGCTGTTTGCCCCGGCAACCTGCTCGACTCACCGCTGTGGGTTAACTCCCTCTACGAGCAATATGCTGAAAGATGGGGCATCACCGAAGAGGAAGTGCGCCAGAAATACATTGACCAGGCGCCGATGAAGCGTGGCTGCACCTACGATGATGTGTGTAACGTTGTCGTGTTCCTGGCCTCGGACCAGGCCGGCTACATGACAGGCCAGGCGATCAACGTGACCGGCGGCCAGGAGATGCGGTGAGCCAACGCGGTTGATTCCAAGGAAAACCTACTGTATACTTTGTCAAGATACTCAGCACAGCCGGCTATGGGACAGAATCTAGGAGAAATGGCAATGTTACCAGAGCAGCAACCATACTATACTGTGGAAGAATACTTTGACTTGGAAGAGACGGCCGAATACAAAAGCGAGTATTACCAGGGTGAGATATTTGCTCTGGCCGGCGGATCAGTGAATCACAATCGCATAGCTCTCAATGTAGCTACCGCCCTGAGCAATGCATTCAGAGGGAAACCGTGCGAAGCGTTCATGAGCGATTTGCGCGTCTGGGTGAAGCAAGTAGATCTCTATACCTATCCTGACGTCATGGTCGTTTGCGGCGGTCTCGAATTCGCTCACGATCGCACAGATACAGTTGCGAACCCGATTCTTATCTTTGAGGTGCTTTCACCATCAACTGAAAGCTATGACCGGGGCAAGAAGTTCGAGTTTTATCGCACCATCGAGACGTTGAAGGACTACGTACTAATTGATCAAGAGCGAGTCCACGTTGAGTATTTCCGGCAATTGGATGACGGACAGTGGTTGCTTAGCGTGTTCGTCGATGAGGCGGACACGCTAACCCTTCAATCAATAGGCGTTGAGATGCTTCTGAGCGATATTTATCAAAGGGTCGATTGGGAATGAATGTGACCAAACCGATGACCGCCGAGAGTGTCTTGCCAATCATCAAAGAACAGGATTTGACCACAGAGGAGTTGGTCACCTACCTGCGCCAGATGATGGAGATTCGTGCATTCGAGAACAACATTCACGAATTGCTCACCCGAGCCGTATTGAGGGGGGCGTCGCACCTGTCGGCCGGCCAGGAAGCCGTCGCGGTGGGCGCCATCAGCGCTCTGCGAGATGATGATCTGATCACCAGCACCCATCGTGGGCACGGGCACTGCCACGCTCACGGTGATAAAGTGGCAAAGACACCTGCAGCCAGGCAGCAGCACTTCAACCAGATGATGGCGGAAGTGCTGGGGCGCTCTGGCGGTTACTGCAAGGGCAAGGGGGGCTCGATGCACATCGCCGACGTGGCCCACGGCAACCTGGGCGCAACCGGCATCGTCGGCGGCAACATCCCCGTCGCTACCGGCGCAGCGCTGGCCCAGAAACTCCAGGGGACAGATCGAGTCGTGCTCTGCTTCTTCGGAGACGGCGCAGTGAACACCGGTAATTTCCACGAGTCGTTGAATCTGGCCAGTGTGTGGGACTTACCGGTCGTTTATGTGGTGGAAAACAACCAGTATGCCATGTCAGTGCCCTGGGAAAAGGCCAGTAGTTTGCAGGATGCAGCCGACCGCGCCTGTGCGTACGACATGCCCGGCGTGGTGGTGGATGGGCAGGACGTGCTGGCGGTGCGTGAAGTGGTCAGCCATGCTGTGGAGCGTGCCCGTCGGGGCGAAGGCCCCACCCTGATCGAAGCCAAGACCTACCGCTGGTATGGACACTCGCACTCCGATCCGCGCACCTATCGGACCCGGGAGGAGGAAGCCGCATGGAAGCAGCGGGATCCAATTAACTTGCTCAAAGCAAAGCTCCAGGACCTGGGTGTGCTGACCGAGTCGGAGTTTGAGCAACTGGATGAGATGGTGCAGGAGAAGCTCGCGCGGGCGATGGCCTTCGCTGAGGCATCACCGGAGCCGGCCTCGGATGAGCTCTACGCCGACGTATATGCGCCCTCGAAGTTCAGCGC
>JBHHTZ010000538.1:0-3346 GCA_046753605.1 Anaerolineae bacterium | reverse complement strand
AAGTCTCAGTAGATCCAAATTACTCCTGCTGGATGACAATCCAGCGGCCAGAAGCGGAAAATTGGATCCGCTTAGTCTACGTATTGACCAGACCTCGCTTTGCAGAAAGCAGGCCGGCGGTGGTAGAATTAGATGCTGGAACATAAGCATGACTGCGATGTCCGGGGGACATGAATGACGATTCTCGAATCATTGAATGAAGCTCAACGCCAGGCGGTGCAGGCGATCGAAGGGGCAGTGTTGGTGCTGGCCGGCCCGGGCTCGGGCAAGACCCGCGTGCTGACCCACCACGCCGCCTACCTGATCGACGTGGTGGGCGTGGAGCCGTACCACATTATGGCCGTCACCTTCACCAACAAGGCCGCCCGCGAGATGCGCGATCGTCTGCGGGAGCTGGTGGGGGAGCGCCGGCTGGGCCGGCTCACCCTGGGCACCTTCCATGCCACCTGTGCTCGCATCCTGCGCCGCGAAGCCGAATATCTGCCGGTCAGCAGCAACTTCGTCATCTTCGACACCGACGACCAACTACGGCTGATCCGCCAGACAGTGAAAGAGCTGGACCTGAACGACAAGCTTTACCGCCCGCAGAAACTGAAAGGTGCCATCTCCAGAGCCAAGAACGAGCTCATCGGCCCGGGCGAGTACGCCGCACCGACCTACTGGCACGAGATTGCAGCTCGCGTCTACGAGCACTACCAGTCCCTTCTACAATCCAACAACGCCCTGGACTTCGACGACCTGCTGATGGAAGCCGTCCGGCTGTTTCGCCAACACCCCGAGGTGCGCGACAAGTACCGCCGGCGCTACCAGCACATCCTGGTGGACGAATTTCAGGACACCAACACGGTGCAGTACGACTTCGTCAGGCAGTTGGCCGGCGACGGGAACCACGTGTTCGTGGTGGGCGACGAGGATCAATCGATCTACCTGTGGCGAGGCGCAGATTTCCGCAACGTCCATCGCTTCCGCCGCGACTTCGAGAATGCACAGGTTTTCCTGCTGGAACGCAACTACCGCTCAACTCAGACCATCCTGGACGCCGCCCGCCAGGTCATCTCTCACAACACGCAGCGCACCCCGAAGGATTTGTGGACCGACAAGGGGGCCGGCGTGCCCATCACGGTCAAAGAGTTATACGACGAACAGGAAGAGGGTTCCTTCGTCGTCGGCGAGATTCAGCGACTCATGGCCAGGGACGGCTACGGACCGGGCGATTTCGCCGTGATGTATCGCACCAACGCCCAATCCCGCGTCGTCGAAGAGGCCTTCCTGCGCCAGGGGATGCGCTATCGGCTGGTCGGGGCCACCCGGTTCTACGAACGGCGGGAGGTGAAGGACCTGATCGCCTACATGCGTCTGGTCCACAATCCTCTGGACCAGCTCAGCCTGGGTCGCATAATCAACGTCCCGCCGCGCGGCATCGGCCAGATGACCGTCGGTGCGTTGGCACGCTGGGCAGCAGAACTCGGCATCCCGCTGTACGCAGCGCTTCAACTCTTAGGGAAGTTGGAGCACGAAGAGGATGTTGGAGATTGGATATTGGATATTGGATATTGGGGAGGGCACGGGGAAACGCAATCTCCAATATCCAATATCCAATCCCCAATCTCCAATCCCCAATCTCTAATACCCAATATCCAATCTCCATTTGCCACGCGCGCCACGAACGCTCTGCTGGGGTTTCTTGAGTTGCTGGAGGGCTTCATCGCTGCCAAATCGACGCTGGGCGTGCTTGAGCTTTTGGATAGAGTTGTCGAGGGTTCTGGCTATGAGCGCTACATCCGCGACGGCACCGACGAGGGGGAAGATCGCTGGGCCAACGTCCAGGAGCTGCGCGGCGTGGCTCAGGAGTATGCCGGCCTGCTCCCCGAAGTTGGGCTGCCGGCCTTTCTGGAAGGCGTGGCCCTTGTCTCCGACGTGGACAATCTGGATACTGGAGTGGATGCGCCGACGTTGATGACCTGTCACGCCGCCAAGGGACTGGAGTTCCCCGCCGTGTTTCTCATCGGCGTGGAGGAAGGTCTGCTGCCCCACTCTCGCTCGATGGACGACCCCGATCAGATGGAAGAAGAGCGCCGGCTGTGCTACGTGGGCATCACGCGGGCCAGGGACCGGCTGTACATGCTGCACACGTTCCGTCGCACCTTGTGGGGCCGCTCCGACATCTGCGAGCCCTCCCGCTTCCTGGACGACATCCCCAAACATCTGATTGAGGGCATGGGCGAGGCCAAGGAGAAGGCGGAGCCATCTGGATATCGAGATTCGCCTCCGCTTGCCACGCCCCCGCAGCACGAACCGGCCTTTCGGGCCGGCGACCGCGTGCAACACGCGAAGTTTGGCGAAGGCGTTGTGATCGACAGCCGGCTTTCTCACAGCGACGAAGAGGTCGAAGTCGCTTTCGTCGGCCAGGGCGTGAAAAAGCTGCTGGCAAGCCTGGCCAGGCTGGAGAAGCTGTGATGCGTCCCAACCTGAACCAGCCAGTTGTGTGATCCAGTGTACCCCGGCGCCTACAAGCACGGGATACGTAATATGAACCCTATCCCTGAACGTCATATTCTGGTCAGGGATTCATGACGAGTGATACGACCACGCAAAAATAGGAGTGAATTGTAATGCCTGGTTTTCTTAGTGGATGGGGATGGCTGGCGGTCATCCCAGTTTTGGGTTTACTGGTATTTGTGCACGAGTTTGGTCACTTTCTGGCTGCCCGTTGGATGAAAGTGGACGTTGAGGAGTTTGGATTCGGGTATCCGCCGCGCATCGCAACGCTTTTCGAGCGGAATGGCGTGAAGTATACCATCAACCTGCTGCCCCTGGGCGGGTTCGTGCGCATGGTCGGCGAAGAGGGGGATTTCTACAAGGAAGGCGGTTTGTACCAGAAGCAGCCCTGGCAGCGAGCCGTCGTGCTGGCGGCCGGGCCGGCCATGAATCTGATTCTGGCTGCGTTGGTTATGGCACTGGTCCTATGGCTGGGCGCCCCCCAGTATCACGGCCCGGTGACGATCCAACAGGTGTCGCCAGATTCGCCGGCGGCACAGGCCGGCCTGCAGGCCGGTGACGTGATCCGCGCCATCGCCGGCGAGACCACCGATACCCTGGACGCCGTAACGGTGGCCATCAAGAATCATCTGGGAGAGAAGGCGGAAGTCACCCTCGATCGCGATGGAGAGGTATTCACCCGCACAGTGATGCTCCGACCACCGCAGGAACGCCCCCAGGATCAGGGTGCGATGGGGGTCGTCATCGAACTGGGCAGCGTAGAATCGACTACATACGCCCGCCTGGCCTGGCCGGCGGCCCTCGCGCAGGGATTGATAGGAACTGTCCAGCTTTTCCTTCTCATGCT
>JBHHTZ010000537.1:0-3349 GCA_046753605.1 Anaerolineae bacterium | reverse complement strand
GACGTAATACGCTGTACGCACTACGCAGTACTCTATCTCATTGCCTCCGCGATCAGCTCCGCAATATCCCTCACCAGCAGCCGGCTCTCATTCCCGGTAGACTTCACCGCATCCTCAAAGCGGGAGACCTCGTACGGACAACAGACGACAAGAGTGTCGGCGCCGGTGGCGACGGCTTCCAGGACCCGCTGTTCCGACAGTCGCCGGCTCTGATGGTTGACGGCGAAGCCATCCAGCCACATGCCGCCCCCGCCCCCGCCGCAGCAGTAGCCATTCTCCCGGCAGCGCCACATCTCGACGAATTCCACACCGGGCAGAGCCTGGATCAGTTGGCGCGGCGCGTCGTACTCGCCGTTGTGGCGGCCCAGGTAACACGGGTCGTGGAAGGTCACTTTGTGCGCGAGGGGTTGGGTCATCAACTCCCGCAACCGGTCCAGGTGTTGAGCCAGCAGTTGGGTGTAGTGCCAGACCTCGTAGTCGCCACCATGTTTGGGATACTCTTTGCGGAACGCGTTCAAGGCGTGGGGATCGGTCACAACGATACGTCGGAATTCGTATTTCGAGAGAGTGGCGATGTTCTCCTCAGCCAGCGCTTCGAACAGCCCTCCCTCGCCGGCCAGTCGCTGGGAGTCGCTGACGCATTTTTCTTCGCGCCCCAGGATGCCGAAATCCAGCCCAAGGGCGTTGAAGATGTGTGCCAGGGCGTGGCTGGCGTCGATGCCCCGGGGATGGTAGGACGGATAGCACTCCACCCACCACAGCCACTCGACCGGCTGCTTCTCCTTGTAAAGCAGCGGCACAGGGACGCCGGCCTTCTTGACCCACCGATCCCGTTTGCGGGCCGGCTGCCCCAGCGGGTTGCCGTAGCGGAAGGTGTTCTCCAGCGCATCTTGCAGCTCTGCCGGCACGCCGTTACCGGACAGCAAGACGTGCTCCCGGGCCGCGGGCATGATCTTGATCATGTCCACCTCTTTCGGACAGACCCGCAGGCAGTTCATGCAGGTGGTGCACAGCCACAAGTCCGGCGATCCTAACAGATTCACCCCCGTCTGCGCTTTGCGGTAGAGCTTGCGCGGACCGTAGTCTCCCACCACGTCTACCGGGCAGACGGGAACACACTTGGCACACTGGTAGCACCAGGCAAAAGATTCAGCCTCCGGGAGATCGGCCACCTGCTCGATAAGCTCCGGTGTGTACTCCCAGATGACCCGCTGCTCGAACATACGGTTCCAGGGGCCGGAAATGTCCATCCCCTCGACAATAGCCGTTTCTTTTTCCCATATCGCGTCAACTTTGTCCAATCCGGCTTCCATTCATCGTCTCCTTCTCAGAGATTAGAGATCAGAGATTGGAGATTAGGAGATTGCTTCACTGACGGCAAGGCCCCAATCTCTAATCTCTAATCTCCAGTCTCACATCGCTTGGAAAGGTTGCCCGGTGTGCAAACAGTTTCAGCTCTCGAGCAATTTGGGTAGGCCAAGCAGCCGGCGCATCATGTTTGGCAGCGTGGGGAGCAGGCGGTTGAACTCCCGGCTCAGGCGCCAACTGGTGACACCGTAAAGATAGATGCTGTAGGCACAGGCCAGAAAGACATCGGCGGCGAAGGGGCGCCGGCGCGGGTGCTCTGTCAATTCCGACGTGAGCAGGCCAGTACCTTCGGCGAAACGCATGCTCATAGCTGCGACATGCCCCACCTTGACATATCCCTCGGCCACATCATCGGCCAGCAGGTTGTGGACGCTGCCGGCCAGCAAGGGCAGGATGCCCGTCCGGGTAGTCGTGTCCCACAGCCAGCGTGTCCACAGCCAGTGATTGGCGGGAAAGGTGTAGTGCAGCAGGCCGGTGGCCAGTTCCAGCCGCAGCCGGGGGTCCAGCCCATGCAGGCGAGCCGCGAAGCCGGCGATGCGTACTGCTGGCTGGTTGTTGCCATGGAGAAGCTCATGGGTCACCACAGCTATGTTGTGCTGTGCCAGGTATTCAGCCAGCGTGGTAGCATGCCGGCGAGCGACAGTCACTGAACGGGCGACCCACTCCAGGTCATCCTGTGTCAGTGACCAGATGGCCTTGGCTTCGCCCAGGCAGTCGGCGAAACGGGCGTGTCGTTCCGCCAGATCATCGGCCACGGTGACGAGATCTTCGGGGTTCGCCTGCCCCAGAGCTTCCTGGAGCGTTTCCAGAAGTTCGGGATCGTCGGGACCGGTCTTGGTTTTGATGATGTGGCTGGACCGTTGGCCAAAGGCCATGAACTTCTCTCTCCTACGCCGCCCGGGTCAACCCGGCCCGCCGGACCGCTGCCACGGCCCGGGCCGCAGCCAGGCCGGCGGTGGAGAAGGTGTCGTCCAGGTCGGCGGGGCCGGCGGCCGCGCCGGCCACGAAGATGCCCGGGCGCGAGGTGGCCACCGGGTCCACACCTGTGGGTCCGCCGGCGGCGATGTAGCCGTACTTGTTCTGCTCCACGCCCAGGAGTTTAGCCACCACGCGCGTGCCGGCGCTGGGCTCCATACCCACGGACAGCACCACCAGGTCCACCGTCACTTCCATGGGCCGGCCCATGGTGGTGTCCTCGCCTCGGACGAGCAACCGATCACCCTTGGGCAACACTTCGCTGATCAGCCCCTTGACAAAGTTGACTTTGTGCTGCTCCTGGGCCGGCCAGTAGAGCTCGTTCTCCCAGTAGCCGTACATGCGCATGTCGATGTAGAAGATGAAGACCCGGCTGTCAGGCAACTGCTCCCTGACCTCGATGGCCTGTTTGCTGGCGATGCCACAGCAGACCTTGGAGCAGAACTCGTTGCCGATCTGCCGGTCGCGGGAGCCGACGCACTGGACGAAGCATATCCGCTCTGGCGGCTGGCCGTTGGACGGACGTACCACCTCGTGCGCCTTGAGCATGCCTTCCAGATCGGCGATGGTGATGACGTCGGGGAAGGAGTAGTAGTTGTAGTACTGGGTCTCGCGGCCGGGGTCGAAGTGTTGGAAACCGGTGGCAACGATGATCGCGCCGGCGTCCACTGTCTGTGTGGCAGCGCCGTTCTGCAATGTCACCTGGAAGTTGCCGGCTTCACCCTCGCACGCCACGACCTCATTGCTGGTAAGCACTTCCACGCCGCCGTTGCCGGTCACAGCCGCGATCAGCTCATTCATCGCTTCTTCAGCATCGCGGAAGTGGTGGGTGAGCCTGGCGTAGTGCGCCTCATCCGGCATACCGCCCAGGCGGTCGCGCTTTTCCACCAGGACAGCGGAATAGCCCAGATCGGCCACGGAGCGCGCCGCTTCCAGGCCGGCCGGCCCCCCGCCGATGATCAGGATTCTGCCGTTATTCTGAGTCATTGCCTCCTCCTTGGTCAGT
>JBHHTZ010000536.1:0-3354 GCA_046753605.1 Anaerolineae bacterium | reverse complement strand
GAACGCTGCCTCGCATGTGTGCCTCTTCAGGTCTCGTCGTTTCAGTTGTTGTCATACGCGCTCTCTGTTCGGCAAGGTCTCCTGACCGCCGCCGGCATGGGCTCGGTCGGAGATCTTCCCCCAACGGGCGGGGTCGTACGAGGTTCCCATCATTCCTTACTACCGAAGATGCCGGACGGTCGCACGAGCAGCACCAGGGCCATGATGAGCACGGTTGACGCGCGAGCGATGGCCGGCGAAAAGTGTACCTGTTCTGCCATGCCAGGCAGTTGGAGTCCGCTGACCACGAAGTGGTCGCCGAAAGCCCGCGCCAGGCCCACCAGAATCGCTCCAAGGGCCGCGCCCGGAAAGCTCCCCAGCCCGCCAATGACGACCACAATAAACCCCTGGAGCAGGAACTCCAGGCCCATACCCGGATTCAGGCCCAGGAACGGCGTAACCACCACCCCCCCCAGGGCCGCCAGCCCCGATCCCAGCGCGAACACCAGGGTGAACACACGCCGGACGTTGATTCCCAGCGCCTCGACCATCTCGCTGTCCTCGACGCCGGCCCGGATGGTCATCCCCAGTCGCGATCGACGCAACAGCGTCGTCACGGCGACAAACACCAACACGCCGACGCCGATGATAAACAGGCGATAGGTCGGGAAAGCGCGTCCCAGCATATTGACCGAGGCGCAATGCTCGCCAATCCAGGCCAACAAGTTGTCCGACCGGCAGTTGCCACCGAAGTAACTCGGTCGTGCGAGCGGGGGATAGGCGGCGGATCCCCAGATTGCCTTCACAAACTCGGTCCCCACAAATACCAGGCCCAGCGTCAACAGCACCTGGTAGATCGGTCGTTCGTACAACGGGCGGATGAGCGCCCACTCGGTGAAGCCGCCAATGAGCGCCCCGATGCCGGTGCCAACGATCAATGCCAGCAAGAAGCGCAGATCGACGCTCATGTTGAGGACAAAAGACTCGCCGGGGGTCCGCGCAACCAACAGCACCAGCCCCAGCACGGCCAGACCAAAGGCCGATCCCAGACTGCGGCGCATCGGCCGCCGGCCCACGCCGGCCTGGGCACTGCGGGCGAGCGTCGGGCTAACGATGAGGCCGGCCACGAACAGGAGGACCATCCGCATAAGAAGACGACCGGCCGGTTCCTGGGCCTCGGCCGTCGGGATAGAGCCGCCGGCTACCGTCGGGCCGAAGGCGACCAGCCTGTCCAGGTTGTAGCTGCGGAAGGACAGCGCGGCTACGGCAGCGCCGGCGAGCAGCAACAGCCAGGGCAACGCCCGCCTCACCTGGGCCGGCATCTCCCACCGCCAGAGCGGAGGACCAACTAACGGCGCTAGAATGGCGCCGGCGCCCAGAGCCAGGAATAGCGGGGCTGTGTTGAAAATCAGGCGCGGATTAGCGAACACCGTCCAGCCGACGTACGCGCCCAGCATGAAGAAGATGCCGTGGGCGAAGTTGAGCACGTCCATCAGCCCGAAAATCAGGGACAGGCCGGCGGCCACCAGGAAGAACAGCGCCCCCAGTGTCAGGCCGGAGAGCAGAATGGATACCCACACCTTGGGTTCCAGGTCTTGGATCAGAAACCCGATGACCAGAAGCGTTGCTGCCAGCGTTACTACGGCCGCTTGATTGCGCTCCCAGAAGTCCCGCATCACTGCTCCGAAATCGGATGGCTAGATGGCTGGTTGGCTGGTTGGCTGGATGATGCTGCGTGAGCCATCCAGCCATCCAGCCATCCAGCCATCTCATCCTGAAGAGTGTCCCGCTTGAGCATGTTGGCTGCTCACGCCGCTCCCAGGTAATGCTGAATCGTGTCCGGGTCATTCACCAGGTCAGCCATGTCGCCCTGAAGCACCGACCGACCGTCGTCGATGATGTAGAAGCGCTCTGCCAGTTGACTGGCCATCAGAAAGTTCTGTTCTACCAACAGCACCGTCGTCTGCTCCCGCAGTTGCCTGATGGCCGTCATCACTTGCTCGATAAGGACGGGGGCCAGGCCCTCGCTTGGCTCATCGATGAGCAGCAATCGGTTGTCCGGTACGAGAGCGCGAGCAATGGCCAGCATTTGCTGCTGGCCGCCGGAGAGGTGGCCGGCTGACAGCTTGATCAGGCGCTCAAGGTCAGGGAACAACTCGAAGATGAAGCCGGCCTTGCGAGCCAAGTCGCCTTTTTGCCGCTCCGCCAGCCTCAAGTTTTCCTCCACGGTCAGGTGAGTAAAGATCGCCCGATGCTCCGGCACGAAGCCGATTCCCATCGAGACGATCTCGTAAGTCGGCCGGCCCTGGATCGGCTGGCCGTCGAAGATCACCTGGCCCGAGGAGGGCGGCGTCAGGCCCAAGATGCTGCGCAGTGTGGTGGTCTTGCCGGCCCCGTTTCGACCGAGGAGCACAGTGATGCTCCCGGCCGGCACCTCCAGCGACACCCCCTCCAGGATGTGGAACTGGCCGATGAAGGTGTGTATGTCTTCGACGCTCAGGAGCGGTGGAGGCGCTGTGGCTGTCATGTTTCACTTTGCAGGCGAGGAGCCAGCAGAGCCGAGGTTGTAGAGCTGACCCAGGTATGCCTGCTGGACCGCCTCGTTCGCTGCGATCTCCTTGGGCGTCCCCTCTGCCAGTATCCGTCCCTGGTGCATGACGGTGATGTAGTCGGAGACGTTCATGACGACGTTCATGTTGTGCTCCACCAGCAGGATGGTCTTGCTGCCCAAATTGCCCTTCGACGGGCCCTTCGACATACTCAGGACGGGGCTCAGGACACCGCGGATGTCCTCAATGACCTCCATGAGGGCCGGCACCTGTTCCGAGGCCATGCCGGCGGTTGGTTCGTCCAGGAGTAGCAGGTGCGGGTCGGGAGCCAGCAAGATGGCGAGTTCCAGCTTGCGCTTGTCACCGTGGGGTAAGGCGTTGGCCGGCACGGATTCCTTCCCATCCAGACCAACCTGCGCGATGACCTGCAACGCCCGATCTACGTAGTCGCGGAGTTGAAGATAGTGACGAAACAGCTTGAAGTTGTCGCCACCGCGCGCCTGGGCTGCCAGGCGCACGTTTTCCAGCACAGTGAGGTTTGGAAAGAGGTTGGTGATCTGAAATGATCGCCCGATGCCGAGGTGAGCGGTGCGATACAGGGGCAAGCGGGTGATATCGCGACCTTGAAACATCACCCGGCCGCGGGTTGGGCGGAGGTTGCCGCTGAGCAGGTTGAACAGGGTGGTCTTGCCGGCGCCGTTCGGCCCGATAATCGAGTGCAACGCCCCCTCCCGCACCCGCAGCGTGACCCCATCGACGGCTTTGAGGCCGCCGAAGTGTTTGGATAGATCGTGGGTTTCGAGAATAGCCTGGGCAGCCAAGTTGC
>JBHHTZ010000535.1:0-3354 GCA_046753605.1 Anaerolineae bacterium | reverse complement strand
GACTGAGCGAATCCGGCGGCGGCCGGAGGGGAATTCCGCTCCCTCGAGAATGGGTCAGAGAACCTCTACATCGTGCGGTTTGCTCTCCTGCAGGCCGGCCCCGGTAATTCTGACGAACTCAGCATTCGCCTGCAGCTCTTCAATCGTTGTAGCGCCTCCGTAGCTGAGACCCGACCGCAAACCGCCGATGATCTGATTCAGGAGATTGTTTACGCTGCCACGGTACGGTACAGCCGCCTCGACGCCTTCGGCCACCATCCGCGCCCAGGCCGGATCATCGACATCGTCGTCATACTGTCGATCAGGCCGGCTCATGGCCGCCCCCAGGCTGGCCATGCCGCGACTCACTTTGTAGGGCCGGCCATTGCGCGTGATCACCACGCCGGGGCTCTCACGGGTACCGGCCAGCAGGCTGCCCAACATGACGCTGGACGCGCCGGCCGCCAGCGCCTTCACGACATCCCCCGAGTTGCGAATCCCGCCATCGGCGATGATCGGGACACCGAATTCGCGCGCGGCGGCGGCGCAATCGGCGACAGCAGTAAGCTGCGGGACGCCGAAGCCGGTTACGATACGAGTGATGCAAATCGACCCTGGTCCTACGCCGACCTTCACCGCATCAACGCCGGCCTCTACGAGATCGCGAGTTCCCTCGGCACTGGCGACGTTGCCGGCAATGATTTCGATTTCTCCGAATTCGCGCCGAAGCGCCTCCACAGCCTCGATCGCATTATCAGAATGGCCATGGGCAATATCAACTACAACGGCATCAGCACCGGCCTCCACAAGCATGGCTGCCCGCTCCAAAAAACCTGGCCGCACGCCCACCGCTGCGCCCACGCGCAGCCGTCCCCTGTGATCCTTGGTGGCGTTAGGATGTTGCAGCAATTGAACGATGTCCTTAGCTGTGATGAGGCCGGCCAGCCGCCCATCCCCATCAATCAACGGCAGTTTCTCCACCCGGTGATCACGCAGAATGCGTCGAGCTTCTTCGAGAGACGTGCCGGCCGGCGCTGTGACCAGCGATTCAGCCGGCGTCATCCAGCGCGTGACCGGGCTGTGGTTCTCGAACACGAATTGCAGATCGCGCCGCGTGAGAATACCCAGCGGCCGATTCTCGCCGTCCACGATCACCAGACCGCCGATGCCCCGGTCGTCCATCATGGCCCGCGCTTCGCTCACCAAAGCGTCCGGCGGCAGGGTGTACGGCGGCTCGACCACGTGGCTCTCGGCGCGTTTCACGCGACGAACTTCTTCGGCCTGTCGCTCGGCCGTCATAAAGCGATGGATGATGCCGATGCCGCCGGCCCGCGCCATAGCCACCGCCATTTCCGACTCGGTCACAGTGTCCATGTTGGCGCTGACGATGGGGATCTGCATCTTCAAGTTGTGCGACAACCGTGTCGCCGTGCTCACGTCGCTGCGAGACCGAATTGATGATCGCTTCGGAACCAGCAAGGCATCATCGAAGGTTAAGGCAGGATGCTCTCGAATATTCATTTCTCTTCACCAACGAAACCTCTAATCCTCAGAAGGTCGTCTGAAAACAGTTGGTTGGATGGCTTACATGGCCCAGCTATCTAGTCATCCAGCCATCCAGCTATCTAACCATCTAGCCATCTTCGAGTATAATCTCGGCGCCACCAATTGTCAATCGGGCCGTTGACAGAGCAATCGCATCTTCTTCGACCGCGGGTCACGAAAGCACCCCGAGTAGGTCAAGACGGCGTCTTCGACCGAAGATGCCGTCTTGACCGTATCGAGGGGTGCGGCTTTGCGGTACCCCTCGCGCGGGCCGCACCCCTCGATACGCACTCGACGTTGTCTCGTGCTACTCGGGATGCTGATCTTGAGCTTGACGGAGTCTAGCCACTTCAGATGCGATTGCCCTGGGGCCGTTGACCTCCGGGCCGAAGAAGAAGATAGATCAGCGTCGTGGCGGCAAGGAACGGTATCCCCGGTATCGGTCCGACCATAAGAGCCACAGCGAGCGCCATGACAGAGCCAGCAAATGGCACTGCGAAGGCCGTGAGCCAGCCAGCGCCCAAGTTTTTGAGTGCCACAATGATCACCGCCAGCAGCATCAGATCGGCGAAACCTACAACGTTGAGGACTCCGCCCTGGAATGGGACCGACACGGCCATGTAATTGAGGAGTTTTCCGCCGCGCGCCGCGTCTTCGACTACCTGCCGGGTGAAGCCTACCGGAGTCAATACCGAGACGAGATCGGAGATTGCAGCTACCGGGAGAGCGATCATCAATACGTATCGTTCCTCGATCCACCACCCCACCAGGGTGCCGGCGCCGGCGCAGATGAGCAGCAGCAATATGGAGGTGAAGGCCGGCTGCCGGGCGCCAGAGAGGAACAGGGCCGCGTCAAGGAGCAGGGAAACGGCCAGAATGAGTCCCGCCCAACGTAGCCGGCCTATCCGTACCAGGAGCCAGACGCCGGCCCATGTTGCCAGGCTTGCAACGATCACAGTGCTGAACGAAACAGCGACAAGGCTCATGTGACCCTACGACAGAGTTGGCTCCTGGAAAAAGCGGCGAGACTCAATCAGAACCGGCAGGCCACGCACAACGGTCAGGCTGACGGTGAGGAGGACCAGACCGAACACGAACGCCTCAAGCCCTGGCAGCAAGCGTGCATTCGGCTGACCTGTCCACATTTCCTGCAGTGCATAGACAGCAACCAGGGCTGCAAAGACTGTGACCTTGGTAAAGCCGTAGAGGGCGCGCATGAACCGGCTGGACACGAGCCGCCGGCCCCAATCGGTCTGCATCATCTCGAAGGCGGTCATGCCGCGTGAGAGGGCGAAACCGCGCACGGCGTCAGTCAGAATGCCTCGGGTGACGACGATGAGAGCGATCCACACCGGCACCAGCCCCAGGTCGACAAAAGCGATCCAGAAGACGTTCTCGACCACGCGATCAATGGCGATGTCGAGGACGCTGCCCAGGGCCGTGGCCTGGCCGCGCCGGCGAGCGACGATGCCGTCGATGCCATCCAGAAACACGATGAAGATCACCAGCGCAAAAGCGATGACCTTGGCCGGAGTCCCCGGCTGATAAAGCAGCCAGAGGCACAGCCCCAGGAATCCGAGCCGGCTGAGGGTGATTGCGTTGGCAAGCATACGGCGCTCCTGACGAGTCTTGACGTCCCATTGGATTTATTGAGATTTGCCATCCCAATTGTAGCACGGCTCGCAAGATCGCGCATCCTGGATTCACGCCGCATGTCCAGTGGAGAAAAGGTACCGGTCACTGGCGCCAAAGTAACCGGCGCCTGCCGGACCTTTTCAGCGGAGTCATCCGTTACAAACCCCACTGATCCGTTCCGGCGAAGCCAATCCG
>JBHHTZ010000534.1:0-3360 GCA_046753605.1 Anaerolineae bacterium | reverse complement strand
GGGCCGGCTGTCGGTGATCGAAAGGACACAGCGCCGCTATCCCAGCATCTTCCTGCCACGACCCGCCCTGGATGCGGCCGTCAATCCAGTCACTGGCGACCTCTACATCGCCACACGCGGTTCGCTGGTTCTGGCCCAGGGGCTGGATGGCAGTCTGATCGATCTGGGGATCGAGGCGCTGGCGGTGGCTGTCGATGTGGAAGGGGGTGTTGCCTACGCAACGACGCGGGACGGCCGCGTCGCAGTGCTGGATGGGCCGGACGTAGTGGCGACGGCGCCTGTCGGCCACCGCCCCGTCGATCTGGCCATTGATTCAGAGACCGGCCGCGTGTACGTCGCCAACTTCGGCAGCGACACCATCACGGTGATCGAACGCCGGGAGTTGCCGAGCTTTTATCTCCCGCTGTTGCGGCGGGGCGTTTCCCCGTAGACCGCCGCCGGCGTCTCGGTCGGCACGAATATGTCATTCCGAGCCGCAGGCGAGGAATCCCTGAAACCGCACTTCCGAAAGCCTGATTTGCTGGAGAAGAAACCAGCGTGCTCGGCAACGGGGCTGACTTACTTGCCAACGAACCACGCCTCTTCTGGTACGGCATCAGGGATTCCTCACTCCGCTGGCGCTTCATTCGGAATGACATGTGGGTCACGGTTCCACGATTAGTTCCTGAAACCCCCTTGAGGGGGGCATTCTTCACTACGAAACCAGCTCCGCTACCAGCATATCGAGCGCTAACTCTGCCTCCAGCCGGCCTGTCTTGATGGCTTCGTCGGTCTCCAGAATCTTGCGATAGACGCTGTTTAACTGGCCCAGGCTGAACTTGCGTGCCTGGGCCAGTGCTTTTTTCGCGACGAATGGATGGAGTCCCAGCCTGGATTGAATGGCTGCCTGATGCAGGCCCTGGCCGGCCAGCTCCTTGACCTGCGTCAGGATGCGAAACTGGCGGGTGATCATGTAGAGCAGGTAGATGGGGGATTCGCCGGCCTCCATCAGCTCGTGCAGGCGGGTTATGGCCTGCCGGCGGTCCCGCTGGCCGAGCGCATCGACCATGGCGAAGACGTTGGACTCCACCGCTGCCGGCGCCAACTTGCGCACGTCGGCTTCGGTGATCGGGCGGTCGCCGGCGTAGATCAGCAGCTTTTCGATCTCCTGGTCCAGCAGTCGCAGGTCTTCCCCGCCATACGCGGCCAGCATCATCACCCCGCCGGCCTGGATTTTGCCCCCCTTTTCCTGGACG
This sequence comes from Anaerolineae bacterium, assembly GCA_046753605.1. Taxonomy (GTDB): domain Bacteria; phylum Chloroflexota; class Anaerolineae; order Epilineales; family JAANWY01; genus JBHHTZ01. The sequence goes on along the minus strand of JBHHTZ010000534.1, from coordinate 2,125 downwards.
CGCTGCGAGACCCACCGGCTCACAGCGCCGTGGCGAGGTGTTGCGAATTCGCGTACGTAGCCGTGCTCGTCCTTCGCGGCTTGTTTGAGGATTGGGTTGTTGCCGTGGAGCGCCTTAGACTCGACGCAGATGAGTCGGGTTGTCTCCGGGAGTTGGGGTAGATAGCCACGCAATGCCTTGACCAACTGCTGGTCAGCCTCACTCCGCCCCCCCTTGCGCGGGTCGAAGCGCTGCAACAGATTCTCGACGATGACCAGCCGGCGCTCTCCCATGAACGGGATGGCGTCGCAGGCGTGGATCAGTTCGGACATTGTCAGACTGCGACCGTCCAGGTGCGTGGTGTTGATGTCGGCCATGGCCGGATCGCCCAGCCTGGCTTTCAATTCGGCCACTGCCTCCGAGCGGGTGAATTCGTCGTCGCCGTGGAAAATGTAGTACATGTTTCACGCATCTTCTTCCAGCAGCACCCGATGCACGGTCATTTTCCCCAGTTTCTGCCGGCTAATTTCGCCAACGCGGACGCCGGCCAGGTTGGGGGAGGTGGTGACTTTCTCCTGGATGATCGGGCCGAGGGGCTGGGCGGCCAGAACAGCCAAGGTTGTGGCCAGCATCATGCGGGGCACACGGTCGAACAGCGACTGGGGCCGGCCCGCTGTGGCCACCAGCGACGACAGCCCGGCCAGCATGCCGGCGATCACCAGGTTGGTGCCGCACCGGGGGTGTATTGCCAGGTAGGATTCGCCGGCCTGGAGTCGGCTCAGGGCATCCTGCACAGCCATGCGGACTGCCTCTGTGGAGACATTGCCATACAGGAAGAAGCCCTTGTTGTCAGAGCGGCCGGCCACCGTCAGGTTGGGAATTCGCGATGAAAGCACGTGAATCGTGGCGTGCTCGGTCGCGTGATTGCGTCTAATCCGTTCAATTATGGACATATCCTACTCCAGGTTCTCAAAGATGCCGGCGGCCCCCATGCCGCCGCCGATGCACATGGTGACCAGCCCGAACTGCACGTCGCGGCGCTTCATCTCGTGGATGATCTGCGCCGTCAGCTTGGCCCCGGTGCAGCCCAGGGGGTGGCCCAGGGCGATGGCCCCGCCGTTGACGTTGGTGATCTCTTCGTCGAACCCCAGTTCGCGAATCACGGCCAGCGACTGCGAAGCAAATGCCTCGTTCAGCTCAATGAGGCCGATGTCGTCCAGCGACAGGCCGATCAGGTTCAACACTTTGGGGACAGCCGCTATCGGGCCGATGCCCATGAGCTCCGGCGGGACGCCGCCCACGGCGAAGCCCACGAAGCGGGCCAGCGGCTTGAGGCCCAGGGACTCGGCCCTCTCGCGCTCCATGAGCATCACAGCCGCTGCGCCGTCGGACATCTGGGATGACGTGCCGGCGGTCACAGTGCCGTTGAGGGCGAAGGCTGGCTTCAGTTTGGCCATCGCCTCCAGCGACGTGCCACGTCGGGGGCCTTCGTCGGCGTCGAAGACGATGGTCCGCGTCTCCGGTTTGCCGTTGCTCAGCACCACCTTTTCGAGTTCCAGCGGCACGATCTCGTCCTTGAACCTGCCGGCATCCTGCGCCGCAATGGCCCGCTTATGGCTGCGGTAGCCGAAGGCGTCCTGATCCTCGCGGCTGACGCCGTACTGCTTCGCCACGTTCTCGGCCGTCTGCCCCATGCTGATGTAGACCTCGGGGTAGTTCTCGGCCAGCCAGGGGTTGGGCGCGAACTTGTTGCCGGTCATCGGGACCATGCTCATGGACTCGGCGCCGCCGGCGATGATGCAGGCGCCGAAGCCGGCCATGATGCGCTCACCCGCCAGGGCGATGGTCTGGAGGCCGGAGGAGCAGAAGCGGTTGACGGTCTGGGCCGGCACGCTGTGGGGGAGGCCGGCGCGCAGCGTGGCGACGCGAGCCACGTTCAACCCCTGCTCTCCCTCCGGCATGGCGCATCCCATAATCACGTCTTCGACGTGCTCGGCCTTCACCGGCTCAGCCCGATTCAGCACCTCCTTGATCACAACGGCCGCCATCTCGTCCGGCCGCACATCGGCCAGCGTGCCTCGCCTGGCCCGGCCTACGGCGGTACGAACAGCGGATACAATCACAGCTTCTTTCATTTTCGGTCTCC
>JBHHTZ010000533.1:0-3377 GCA_046753605.1 Anaerolineae bacterium | reverse complement strand
GCCATCACTCGAGAGAACGCCAGCCGGCTGCGGGCCTTCCTGCGCGTCTCAGGCAAGGTATTGGTGGAGCTTGGCCCGGACCTGATTGAACTGTTCGTGCCGGCCGCCGGCCTGGCCACCCGTGCCGGTGCCTTCCTGGCCGGGCGGGCCGGTTGGCTCAACCATCTGGACAGGCTGACGGAGCGCAAGTCGGCCTTCGGGGACAGTTCCAGCCTCGATCAGAGCCGCATCTTCCAGCAGTACACCGACGTGCTCAAAGCTCTGGCGACTCAGCAGCCCCTCATCCTGGTGCTGGACGACCTGCACTGGGTGGACGGTTCGTCTGCCGGCCTGCTGTTCCACCTGGCCCGTCGCATCGGAGAGAATCGCATCCTCATCGTGGGCACCTACCGACCCGAAGATGTGACTCTCGGTCAAAACGGCGACCGTCATCCAGTGGAAGGTATCGCCAGTGAGTTCAAACGCTACCACGGCGACATCTGGGTGACACTTGGCCAGGCTGTGAATGGCGAGGGTCGGGCTTTCGTTGAGGCGCTCCTGGACGCCGAGCCCAATCGCCTGGGGGAGGAGTTCCGTCAGGCGCTATTTCAGCACACCGGCGGACACCCCCTGTTCACCGTCGAGTTGCTGCGCGACATGCGGGAACGAAGCGATCTCGTCCAGGACGAAGAAGGTCAGTGGATTGAGGGGCCAGCACTGGACTGGAGCATCCTGCCGGCCCGCGTGGAGGGCGTGATCGAAAAGCGCATCCGCCGGCTGGACCCTGGCTTGCAGGAGGCCCTGACCGTGGCCTGCGTGGAGGGCGAAACCTTCACCGCCCAGGTTGTGGCGCGCGTGTGCGGTGTGAACGAGCGCGATCTCGTGCGCCGGCTGGCCCGCGATGTGGATCGACAACATCGGCTGGCTTGGGAGCAAGGCATCGAGCGTGTTGGCGGGCAGCGACTCTCGATCTACCGCTTCCGACACAATCTGTTCCAGCAATATCTGTACCGTGATCTGAGCGCGACCGAGCGGGAGTTCCTCCACGAAGACGTGGGGAACGCGCTGGAGGCGCTGTACGGTGACCAGGCGGAGGAGATCGCCGTCGAGCTGGCGCGCCACTTCCAGGCGGCGGGGATTCCAGAGAAGGCGATTCACTACCTGTACCAGGCGGGAACCCGCGCCATCCGACTCTCCGCCAACGACGAAGCGATTGCGCACCTGACGCGGGGGATCAGTTTGCTCGGAACATTGCCGGCCACCCCCGAGCGCAGCCGGCAGGAGCTGGACCTGCGGATCGCGCTGGGTGAGGCGCAAAGGAATGCCGGTCAGATCGCGGCGGCCATGGAGACTTTTCAGCAGGCAGCCGGCATGGCCAGGACGGTCGGGGGGTCAGAGGACCTGGCTCGCGCTGCGTTGGGCTTCGAAGAAGCCAGATGGCGCTTCAACCTGCCGGCGGAACCCTCGGTAGACCTGCTCGAGGAAGCCCTGCGTGTGCTGGGCGAGCAAGACAGCGTGCTCCGCGCCCGGGTCCTGGGCGGCCTGGTCAGAGCGCTCATCGCCAGCGGCACGCCGGGCGACCTGGAACCGATGGCCCGCCAGGCGGTGGAAGCAGCGCGCGGGATCAACGACCCGCTGGCTCTCTCCGATGCGCTGCGCATCTACCTGTTCGCCAGCCAGGGGCCAGAGAGATCCGACGAGCGGATCGCCACGGTGAGCGAGATGGTGCGGGTGGCCGAAGAGATCGGCGACCTGGAGCGCATTACAGAGGCCTACGGCTCCCGCATCCACGAGCACCTGGAGCGTGGGGACATTCAGGCGATGGATGCTGATCTGGAAGTTCATGCTCAGTTCGCAGACAAGCTGCAGCAGCCCTTTTTCCTTTACACCACGGCGGTGTTTGGCGCGGCGCGTGCGCTGTTGCACGGCGATTTCGAAGCGGCGGAGCGGCTGGCCCAGCAGGCCCTGGAGATCGGTCAGCAGATGGGGGTCGAGAACGCCGACGGGACTTACGGACTCCAGATGTTCACCATCCGCCGGGAGCAGGGCCGGCTGAGGGAGGTGGCACCTGTGGTGAAATACTTTGTCGAGCACCACGATCAGGCGACTACCTGGCGACCGGGGCTGGCACTGATCTACAGCGATCTGGGCATGGAGAGAGAAGCGCGGGCTGAGTTTGAGCACCTGGCGGCTGACGACTTCGCCAGCCTGTCCCAGGACGCCCTGTGGGTTGCCACCCTCGCCTACCTGGCCGAAGTGTGCGCCTTCCTCGGTGATGCGGCCCGCGCGGCCACGTTGTACCGCCTGCTTCTGCCGTACGACGGGTTGAACGCCGCGGTTGGCTTTGCCACCGCCTGCTACGGGGCCGTCTCACGCTACCTGGGTCTCCTGGCTGCGACGATGTCGCGCTGGGAAGAGGCGGAGCGACATTTCGAGGATGCTCTCGACATGAACGCCCGGATGGAGGCCAGACCCTGGCTGGCACACACCCAACATCGGTACGCCGCCATGCTCCTGGCCCGCGGCCAGGCCGGCGACCGTGAACGAGCTGTCTCCCTGCTGGACCAGGCGCTGTCCACCGCCGGCGAATTCGGGATGCAGGCACTGGTTGAGAAACTAGAAACGCCAAGACAACAAGGACAAAAGCAAAACGGGAAAAAGAAAAGAGGAAAACATGCCGTACTTTCTGATCGAACGAAATTTCGCAGAGCAGCTAGAGGTGACGCCGGATGACGCGCTGGCGGTGAACCAGATCAACGAGGACGTGGGCGTCAACTGGCTCATCTCCTTCCTCAGCGCGGACAAGAAGAAGACGTATTGCCTGTACGAGGCATCCAGCCCGGAGGCGATCCGCGAAGCAGCGCGGCGGGCTGGGGTGCCGGCGGATGTGATCGTCGAGGTAGGAGAATTGCAGCGCACCGGAGAGGTGGGTGCACTACAGCCGGCGAGGTTCGCGTAGCAGGAACGAGAGGCGGACGTGCCAACCACACGAACCGCTTAAAGGAGGCGAGGCACAATGGTCGAGCAGGTTTTTGTCGCACGCGAGCGAGAGCTGGCTGAACTTCACACGTTCCTGGACCAGGCCCTGAGGGGCCACGGCCAGGTCTGTTTCCTCACGGGCGAGGCCGGCGCCGGCAAGACCGCCCTGGTCACCGAATTCGCCCGCCGAGCCCAGGCGCAGCGCGCTGATCTACTGGTCGCGGTCGGAGAGTGCAACGCCCAGACCGGTATCGGCGACCCCTACCTGCCTTTCCGCCAGGTGCTGGGACTGCTCACCGGTGACGTGGAGGCCAGGTTGGCTCAGGGAACCATCACCCAGGAGAACGCCGGCCGGCTGCGGGCGTTCCTGCGCGTCTCCGGACAGGCGCTGGTGGACCTGGGACCCGATCTCATCGACA
>JBHHTZ010000532.1:0-3382 GCA_046753605.1 Anaerolineae bacterium | reverse complement strand
AGGCGAGCGGCTGCGCACGTCAGATGACCGAGAAACAGTGACGATCGGCCGTCTTGTTCTCTCTGATCACTGATCACTGATTACTGATCACTGATTACTGCCCACTGAACCTGGCGCGGCTCCTGCACGGTCCAACGCAGGAGCACGAAGCCGAGGGCCGACAGCGCCAGGCTCACCCAGAAGAGGGTCTGGTAGCCGGCCACGCTCACAATCGCGCCGGCCACCAGCGAGCCCAGGCCGGCGAAGGGGCCGAGAAACGTGTTCGTCAGCCCGATGTACGTCGGCCGGTCGTCTTCGGGCGCGAACTCCATGACGATGCTCAGCCCCGACAGGATAGCGCCGGCCAGCGTCGCGCCGCTCAGGGCGAACACCGCGTAGAACCACCCAACGCTGGGCGCCCACAACGCGATGGCCATGCTCGCCACCGTGAACAACGTGGACAGTTCCAGGACCTGTTTGTGGCCGCCACGATCCCCCCACCAGCCCAGCAGTGGGTTCAGCAGCATCTGCGTCGCCATCCACACGGCCGTCAGCCGGCCGGCATCGGCGACCGAAGCGCCCAACATTTCCACAGCGTACACCGTCAGAAAACCGGCTGCCATTCGCCCCAACATGCCGGCGGCCCGGCTGACCAGGAAGCGGGCATAGTTGGGATCGGCCCGCAGCAACTGGGGGAGTTGCTTGAGAAAGTGGAGCATCGAGGCTTTCGCCCGGCGGCTGGGGCGCGAAGGTTCCACCGTGAGACTGAGAAACACGTAGGAGATCGCCATGGCGACGACCGTCAGGCCGAAGCAGATGGCAAAGTTTCCCGGGTACGCCACGCGCTCCAGAATCAGGCCGGCCACGACCGCCCCGCCGGAGCCTAGCAGCCCGCCCAGGGCCTGCTGCGCCCCAAAGAATCGCCCGCGCGCCCGAGCTGGGATGACCTTGGCAATCATGTCTTGCCAGGCCGTCCCGGTCAACCCGCCGCTCAGCGCTGCGATGCTGTAGATTGCAAAGAAGAGAACCAACACCGTTTGCGGTGACAGCCGGCCAATCTGCAAGGCCAGCAGCGCCAGAATCGCGTACGGTATGCGTTCCCCCAGCGTCGCCAGCATCACCCACGGCTTCTTGCGCGGATAGCGCTGGACATAGTTGGCGGTGAACAGTTGGGGGACAAACCAGCCTATCTGGGCAATGGCCGTGATCAGGCCGATGGCCATCGGTGACGAAGTCAGCCGGCTCACGAACAACGGCAGAATCGTTACCGACGAGGCGAAGCTGACGGCGAAGGCGAAAAAACCACCATCGAGAACGTTGACGGCAAAATTCCGGCGCAACTGTTGCTCAACCGGGTTGCGCTCCCGGTCGTGGTGAGAAGACATGTAACCTCGTTGCTGCAAGTGTGTAAACCAGTGTGCCATTATATCATCACTACAAGCTCCGAGCAATCGGGGTCTGTGGGGCGCGCAGGGTCCCTTTCTTTTCCTTTTCCTGAGAAATCCACTATAATTTGCGAGAGCTTGCAGACGATAGAATAGTCAGTCTTCTCAGGTGTTACACGATGACATATCAGCGCCCGACCGGAACCAACGACATCCTACCTGACGAGCAGCGTTATTGGCGGTACATCTTCGACCGCATCCACCACGTCGCGGCGCTCCACGGCTATCAACAGATCGAGCCTCCCCTCTTTGAGGACACGGCGGTGTTTGCTCGCGGCGTCGGCCAGGCGACTGACATCGTCCAGAAGGAGATGTATACCTTCGAAGATCGGGGGGGCAACTCCCTGACGCTGCGTCCGGAGTTCACCGCCGGCGTCGTCCGCGCCTACATCGAAAACGGCATGCACGTGTGGTCCCAGCCGGTGAAGCTTTATTCCATCGGCCCCGTTTTCCGGCACGACCGCCCGCAGGCGCACCGCTACCGCCAGTTCTGGCAACTGAACGTCGAGGCGATTGGTGAACAGGACCCGGCCGTCGATCTGGAGATCATGTCCCTGGCGTGGCAGTTGTACCAGGAACTGGGCCTGACCGAGATTTCGTTTCAGGTGAACAGCACCGGCTGCCCGAAGTGCCGGCCGGCCTACATCGCGAAGCTGGCCGACTACTTCCGGCAACACGAGCATCGGCTGGGGGAAGATGACCGGCGCCGGCTGGCGACGAACCCGCTGCGAATCCTGGACACCAAGGACGAGCGGATCCAGGACCTGGTCGAAGCCGCTCCTCGGATCGGCGACTACCTGTGCGACGAGTGTCGCGAGCACTTCGACACGCTGCTGGCGTATCTCGATCTACAAGGCCGGCCCTACACCATCAACCCGCGCCTGGTGCGTGGCCTGGACTACTACACCAAGACGGTCTTCGAAGTCTGGTCGGCCGCGCTGGGGGGCGCCCAGAGCGCCATCAGCGGCGGTGGTCGCTACGACGGTCTGGCCGAGGTTCTGGGCGGCGACCCGACGCCCGGCGTGGGGTATGCCGCCGGCATCGAGCGTATGATCAGCCTGATGCAGCAACTCGGCGTGGAACCGCCGGCCCTGCCCACGCCGCAGGTCGCGCTCATCTATCTGGGCGATGAGGCGAAGAGCGCATGCGTCACCCTCATATCCGAGCTTCGCGAACAGGACACAGGTGCTGTCATGTTCTTTGGCGATCCCAGCATGCGGTCCCAGATGCGGTCTGCCAACCGCGAGAAGTCCAGGTACGCGCTCATCCTGGGCGAAAGGGAGTTAGAGCAGGGCGTGGTGGCTGTCAGAGACATGCTGAATGATGTCCCTCAGCAGTTCGTCGAGCGCGACGCGATTGTGGAGTGGCTCAATCAACGACTGAATGGGAGCCGGCCCCAGTGAGACGTATCGGTGTATTGTACCATCCCAAGGTTGAAGAAGCCCGCCAGTTGGCCGAAGAGTTGCGGCGGGTGATTTCCAAAGACGACGTGGTCCCGTGGATGGAGTCATCGTGGGACGTAGAAGCCATGAGCCGCAACATTGCCGACAGCGAAATGGTCATCACGCTGGGCGGCGATGGCACGATCGTGCGAACAGCGCGGCTGGCGGCCCCGTGCGGGGTGCCGATCCTGGGCATCAACTTTGGCCGGCTGGGGTTTCTGGCCGAACTTCAGCCTGACGAAGCATTGACCCTGGTTCCCCGGGTTCTGACCAATGACCGCTGGATCGAGCGGCGGATGCTCATCCATGTGCAACTCATCCGCGATGGTGAGGAGATCGAGGTGTACGAGGCTGTGAACGATGTGTTTGCCGGCCGGGGTGAAATCCCTCGCGCAGTGCGGGTGACGACCTGGATTGATGAGGCGGAGATGAGAACCTACACCGCCGACGGCGTTGTCGTAGCAACCCCTACCGGATCGACGGCCTACGCGCTGGCAGCCGGCGGCCCCATCCTGG
>JBHHTZ010000531.1:0-3389 GCA_046753605.1 Anaerolineae bacterium | reverse complement strand
GGCGAGATGAATCTCGTTTGGCGAGACATTACCCGATTAAGTTGTCAAACTTCATTAGCGGTTGTCGTGCCTGGGAAAACGACTGAAGTCGTTACTACAAACTACAACAAGGATCGATTGATCACTAGCTGCCCAGGATTTCCTCGGTGTCGATCTGGGCGCGCTGGAGCCGGCCACTGTAGTCAACATAGATGCTCTTCCATTCGGTGAAGACGCCGATGCCGGCGATGCCCGCCTCGCGGTGGCCGTTGCCCGTGCCCTTGTTACCGCCAAACGGCAGGTGAATCTCGGCGCCGATTGTGCCGTGGTTGATGTACACCAGGCCGGTGTCGAAATCGCGCACGGCCTGGAATGCGGCGTTGACGTCCCGCGTGAAGATCGAGCTCGACAGACCGTAGGCCACGCTGTTGTTCACCTGGATGGCCTCTTCCAGCGTGTCCACCGTGACCAGAGAGGCACACGGTCCAAAGATCTCTTCCTGAGCCACGCGCATATCGATGGTCACGTTGTCGAAGATGGTCGGTTCGTAGAAGAAGCCGCCGGCATACTTCCCACCATCGCTCCAAATCTTCCCACCCGTCAGCACGGTCGCGCCATCCGCTTCGGCGACGTCCATGTAGCTGTGGATCTTCTCCAGCGCCCGCCGGTTAATGACCGGCCCGACGTCGGTGGTGTCCAACAGACCGCTGCCGAGTCTCAGCTTGCTCACTCGCTCCACCAGGCGCTCAGTGAATTCTTGCTTGACGCCACTTTGAACGATCACCCGGCTGGCGGCCGTGCAGCGCTGGCCGGTGGTGCCGAAGGCGCTCCAGACAACACTGTCCAGGGCCAGGTCCAGATCGGCGTCGTCCATCACGATGATGGCGTTCTTGCCGCCCATCTCCAGGTGCACTTTCTTGAGTTGCTGAGCCCCCAGCACGTACACATGCCGGCCCACCTCCGTGGAGCCGGTGAAAGAGATTACGTTCACGCCGGGATGCCCCACAATGGCATCGCCGACTGTGCCGCCAGGACCAATCACCAAATTGACGACGCCGGGCGGTACGCCGGCCGCCTCCAGAATCTCCACGAACCTGGCCGCCAGCATCGGGGTGTCGCTGGCCGGCTTGAAAACGATGGTGTTGCCGGCCACCAGCGCCGGGAACATCTTCCAACTGGGAATGGCGATGGGGAAATTCCACGGCGTGATGATGCCAATCACGCCCACGGGATCACGCACTGCCATGGCAAACTTGTTCGGCAGCTCGGAGGGGACGGTGGCCCCCACCAGCCGGCGACCTTCACCGCCCATGTAGAAAGCCATGTCGATGGCTTCCTGGACGTCGCCCAGCGCCTCCGGCAGGACCTTGCCCATCTCCGTCGTCAGGAACTCGCCCAGTTCCTGCTTGTGCTGGCGGAGGAGCCGGCCTACCTCGAAGAGAATCTCGCCTCGGCGGGGGGCCGGCGTCAACCGCCACCACTCGAACGCCTGCCTGGCCGCGGCCACGGCTGCTTCCACATCCTGCTCATCCGACCGGGGCACCGTGCCGATCAGTTCACCGGTCGCCGGGTCGATGCTCTCGTAGCGCTCGCCGGTGTGGGATGGCACCCACTCACCGTTGATGTAGTTTTGATACTCCATGTCAACCTCCTTGTTGTGCATTATCTACCAAGATTGTAGGTGGGCGTCAGGAAACTGTCAAACCCTACACTGCCTCAAGTGGCGCCTGGAATGCCACCTTCGGTCATGGCATAGGTGTCCAGGTACTGATCCAGTTGGTCAGGCGTCAGGTCGGTCAGTTCACGCGCGACATCGCGGACGCGCCGGCCCTCGGCCATGGCCTGCTTTGCGATCCGGGCCGCCAGATCGTAGCCGATGTGCGGGACCAGCGCGGTCACGAGGATCGGGTTCTTCTCCACCAGGTCCTCCATACGCTCGCGGTTGACAGTGAAGCCGGCCACCGCTTTGTCAGCCAGCACTCGACTGGCGTTGGCCAGGATGGTGATGGACTGCAACAGGTTGTGAGCAATGAGCGGCAGCATCAGGTTTAGCTCGAAATTGCCGGACTGCCCACCGAGGGTGATCGCCACGTCGTTGCCGATGACCTGGGCACAGACCAGCGTAACCGCCTCGGCGATGACCGGGTTGATCTTACCTGGCATGATGGAGGAGCCAGGCTGGGTGGCCGGCAGCGCAATCTCGGCCAGGCCGGCCTGGGGACCGGAGTTCATCCAGCGGAAGTCGTTGGCAATCTTCATGAGCGACGCCGCGACCGCTTTGAGTTGACCGCTGAGCTCGACGGCGGCATCCTGGCCGGCCTGGGCCTCGAAGTGATTCGATGCCTCGCGGAAGGGCAGCCCGGTCAGCTCGACCAGTCTGGCGGCCACGCGGGCGCCGAGCTCGGGATGAGCGTTGATTCCCGTGCCGACAGCGGTACCGCCAATAGCCAGTTCCGCCAGGCGCGGCAGGGTGGCCTCGATCCGGCGAACCCCGTGGTCGATCTGCGTGGCGTAGCCCGACAACTGCTGGCCAAGTCGGATGGGCATGGCGTCCATGAGATGGGTTCGGCCCGTTTTGACCACGTCGTCGAACTCTTCGGCGCGCCGGAGCAGGGTGTCGCGTAGGTGACGCAGGGCCGGCAGCAGTTCCTCCGCCACTTGCAAATACGCAGACACGTGGATGGCGGCGGGAATCACGTCGTTGGACGACTGCCCCTTGTTCACGTGGTCATTGGGATGCACCGGCTGTTTGGAGCCAACCTCTCCCCCCAGAATCTGGATCGCCCGATTAGAAATCACTTCGTTGGCGTTCATGTTGGTCGAAGTGCCCGATCCGGTCTGGTACACGTCGATGGGGAAATGATCGTCTAACTGGCCGTCGATGACCTCCTGGGCAGCCTGACGGATAGCGCCGGCCACCGCTGCATCCAGCAACCCCAGGTCCTCGTTCGCCTGAGCAGCGGCATACTTGATCAGACCCAGAGCGCGGATGAAGACGCGCGGGAGGATGATGCCGCTGATGGGGAAATTCTCCACCGCCCGCTGGGTCTGAGCGCCGTACAAGGCGCTGGCCGGCACTGCCACTTCGCCCAGGGAGTCTCTTTCAATTCGCGTTTCCATCGACTACGTTCCTTTCATGACTACGACTCGTCCGTCCGATTCTTGACGCCGGCACCATCCTAGCATATACTGAGGGTACACGCAAACGGGCCGGCTCATCGGCCATGAATAAATCCACGGCCTGAGCAGGGTCGTCGAACGGAGCAATTATAAACCTTGAGAAAATAATCCGGTAACAGCGCGTTGCTTCTCAGCCGGCACCCGCTCACATGTCATTCCGAACGGAGTCCTTCGGCAGGCTGCTAAGAAACTCTTTTTATGTCGAGTTTCTTTCGTCTTGAATTGTCCCG
>JBHHTZ010000530.1:0-3389 GCA_046753605.1 Anaerolineae bacterium | reverse complement strand
GGCCTGTCCTGAGCTGAGTCGAAGGGCCTGTCCTGAGCTGAGTCGAAGGGTGTTTTGGCCGGATCGGACAGGTCCTGTAGGACGCGGGCGGCTCGTTGGTACTCCCCGTCCCCCAACGCGTCGGCGAAGTCAGCCAGAAAGCCGGTGAGCTGATTCAGAGCAGTGGCAGCGCCGGCCAACGTCTCGCGCGCGGCAGTAGCGTCGCCGGCTTGCAAGTGTTCAGCCGCCAATCGCAACTGGCCGGCCAGGGTTGGGTTCGAGTCGTGCAGCACGTCGGACGCCCGGTTCAGCCGGCGCGCCATGGCCTGCAAGTCGTTCGGCTTAAGCTCACTGGCCGCGGTGTTCTGAGCCTGTCGAAGGGTTGGGGTGGACAGACTCCGGTAAACGGCCATGGCCTGGATCAATCTGTGTTTCGAGAAGTCCTGTGTGGCTTTGCTCACGGCGTCTTTCGTCTGGGCAGCCGTGGAATCTATCATTGACTCCAGTGTGCTCTCAGGCGCTGCCAGCGCAGCGCCCATCGCCTCCGACGTCTGACCCTCCGCGCTGAGGATTTCCAGGATGCGATCCAGCGCCTGGATGATGGCCTGTCGATCGCCCTCTGACAGTTGAGAGTTTGCGAGTAGCTCGGCCCGATAATCTTGAAGGCGCGCTATCTCGATGGCCGGATCTTTGACCTGCCAGCGGCCATTGTCCACGACCTCTTCCACGCTGCCGTCGGGAAGGCGTCGTTCGGCCAGCAGATCGTCGCCCACCTGCTTCCACCTGACCAGGGCGCCGGTCTCGTCTACGGCCCACCATTCCTTGAAGCCGTCCTCGGTGGTGATCTGCCGCACCGGCATGCCGACCTTGCCGGCAGCCCGCCAGTCGCTGCCGACCAGCCAGAAGAAGTAGCGTTTGATCAGAGGCTGGTCCAGGCCGGTTTGGGCCAGGAACGAGGCCTCTTGCTCCGGCGTGATGTGAACACCCAGCACGTTGCGAGCCACATTGCCCGGAGTCGCCTCGGTGATGGCAAAGACAGCGACCGAGACCAGGAACATCGTCACTAGCAGGAGCACTAGCCGGCGTATGATGAATTTCGCCACAGAGAGATCCTTTTAACCAGACCGAAATCCTTTCGTAATTCATTCACAACCCAACCTTGCGAAGGTTCAGCGAGAACTTCGTGACCGGAGCAGTCTTTTTCGGCCGAGAATGTCCCAATTGCCAGGGTCACGTGGAACCTTCGCAAGGTTTGCCGGGATTGTGAAGGGTCTCCAGACCAACAACCTGCGCCGAGGTGCGGAGGAGCCAGGGAGCGTGGGGGCTGGGGAGCAAGGGGGCAGGGGAGAAGGTCAGCCCAAGAATCCACCCCAGCACCCCAGCACCCTTGCTCCTCTGCTCAGTTAGGCTTCCTTCCAGACCTCGTTGAAGAGCATGTAGGCGGTCGGGTGCGGCGGAACGTCATGGAGGTTGTTCTTGGAGACGGTAAACGAGTTGGCCCACCACGCGATTCCAATGGACCCCCGATCCATCTGGATCTGCTCAAGCTTGCAGAAGATTTCGCGGCGCTTGTCCACGTCCGGGGTGCCGTTGGCCTCGGTCAGTAGTTCCGAGAACTCGTCGTCCACCCAGCGGCTCTCGTTCCAGGCCACTGGATTGCCTTCGTCGTCGGCCACGTAGGCCAGGTTGAGTACCATGGTGCCCAGAGAGCGGTGCGTCCACGGCGTGACACCCAGGTCCACCTCGGTCCACTGCTCCCAGTACTGGCTGTTGGGCATGGTGTTGATGTTGACCGTAATGCCGGCTGGGGCAGCATCCTCTTTCAGAGCCTCGGCGTAGGACACGATGTCGGGCCAGCCGGAACCAACCGCCAGGTTGACCTCCAGTCCATCGGGGTAGCCGGCGTCGGCCAGGAGTTGCTTGGCTTTCTCCGGGTTATATTTGGGTATGGGCTTTTCGCAATACTCGGGATGCAGCGGATAGACGTGGAAGTCGCCGGCCAGGACCCCCTGACCGAAGGCAGCCAGGTTGAGGATCTTCTCCCGGTTCTGACACAACTTCAGGGCCATGCGTACGTTGTTGTCGTCCCACGGCTCCAGGTCCACGCGCATTCGCAGCACGCGACAGCGGGCGGTTGGGAGGCCCACGATGTCGATGTTGGGATCGTCCTTCAGCGCCAGGTACGGCGCCGGGCCAGGGTTGTCGGAGAGCTCAATGTAGTCCACCTCGCCGGCCTGGATGGCCGCGAACCAGGCGGACAGTTCCTCTCCCATGTCGATGAACTCCATACCGTCCAGGTACGGCAGCGGCTTGCCATCGGCCCCCTTCTGCCAATAGTCCTCCCGCCGCTTGAGCGACACACGCTCTCCCTCGCTGTACTCCTCCAGGGTGTAGGGGCCGGTCCCATGGGGAGCTTTGATAAAGTCCCCCTCGAAGGTCCGATGGTTTAGCACCATGGCCGGGTAGTGGAAAAGGTGTTCCGGGACGGCGATCTCTGGCCTATCCAGGTGGAGCACCACGGTGTAGTCGTCCACCTTCTCGACGCCGGTCGGGCTCAGGTAACCGCTGAGCAAGCCGTTCATTGAGGCCCCGATGTCAGCGTCGAGCCACTGCCCAAAGGTAAAGATGACGTCGTCGGTCGTGAAGTCATCGCCATTGTTGAACTTGATCCCTTTGCGCAACTTCAGCGTCCAGGTCTTAACGTCATCGCTGGTTTCCCAGCTCTCCAAAAGGTACGGGTGGGTGATGTTGTTCCCGTCAATCACCGTCAGGTATTCAGCCACCTGCCGCAACTGATTGGACGCAGATACCCATGAAAGTTGGGCGGGGTGTGTGACCTTTTGCACGCGGCCGGCGACTTTCAGGGTACCGCCACGCACGGGACCGGTCACGGCGGGTACCGGCGTCGCGGTTGGAGCCGGCGGTTGGGTTGGCGCTGCAGCCGGCGGTGCTTTGGTAGGTGCCGGTGTAGGCTGCGCGCAGGCTGCCAGAAACTGGGCCGCACCGTAAGAAAGACCCAGAAGTGTCGCCATGCGCAGAAACTCGCGCCGGCTGACCTCGCCCGTTCGCAGTTTCTCCGCCAGTTCGGGAACGTATGGGTGCATCTTCTCGCCTTGCTTCATTGTTCAACCTCCTCCGTCTGACTGAATGGACTCATGGGCAACAATTGCCGGATGAGGGTTTCAAAGACCATTATCTTTGTTGTTTCTTAATCGGTATCGCACCCTCCTTTCCTTGCACATCTTCTTCAAACCGTTACTACTCAGCCTTCCTGGCGCCTGCGGTTGAAACCGCGCCTACCATTGCGAAGTCGCCCTTCGGCGACTCGAGATCCAACCGACGAAGGTCGGTTTCGCAGGTGTTGCCGCGAATTCATTCGCCAGGCGCCAAGCGGCTGAGTAGTAACTTCA
>JBHHTZ010000529.1:0-3396 GCA_046753605.1 Anaerolineae bacterium | reverse complement strand
GCGAGGCAGCCCGCAAGAACATCTGCACTGTGCTGGGCGTACCGATGTCCACGATACGCCGGATAATGGCCGGATCCGGCCGCAGGTGGTGCAGGTTCAGGCGGATGCGCGCCCGGCCGCTCAACAAGATGATGAGTTGCAGCGCCAATCCCAGCCCCTGGGCGATGATCATGGAGAGGGCGGCGCCGGTCACGCCCAACCGGGGGAAGGGTCCCCAGCCCAGCACCAGGAACGGCTCCAGGACGACGTTGAACAGGTTGGCGAAGGCCAACACCCCGAAGGCGATGTTCGCGTCGCCGGCACCCCGAAACAGGGCATTGATGACCGGCACCATGACGACGGCCCACAACCCCAGGTAAGTCACCCGCAGGAAAGCCAGGCCCAGGGGCAACACGTGCTGATCGGCGCCCAGCAGCACCAGCAGCGGACGCATCGTCGCCAACCCCAGCAGAGCCATGCCCACTGAGGCAAACAGAGCGAAAAGCGTCGCCTGGGCAGTGGCATGGTTGGCCGCTTCCGGGCGGTGCTCCCCGGTGCGGCGCGCCACGATGGCCAGCCCGCCAATGGACAGCCCGTTGGAGAGGCTCACGATAGCCCAGCGCACCATGCCGGCGATGGAGACGGCAGCCAGCGCCTCGGAGCCCAGCCGGCCCACCCAGTACAAGTCGGCGATCTGGTAGACGCTGTTGACGGCCATCTCCAGCGTCATGGGTACCGCCAGCAGCCAGATAGCGCGGTTGATCCCGATGCGGGTCAGGTCCGGGCGACGACGGGCGGGCGGGATGGCCGGAGTGGCTGCAACGGAAGTCTGGGGTGTTGATTCGCCCATCGTCTACGGCCCTTGGTCATCCACCATCGGGTTGAGGGTGCGGTTCTTGCGCGACGCCTTGTTGCTGACAGGGTCCCCAGCGGACGGCTATCCATTGCACCTCATCTACGGTGATCTCCCCATCACCACTGCGGTCTACCCGAGCGTCGTAGCCGGTCTCCCCTGGGTGCTTTCCCCAGCCATTGGCAGCCACCATAATATCATCAAGGTTCACCTTGTTGTCACCGGTCAGATCGCCTGGACAGTCTGGCGAAGGGGCAGCCTGGCACAGGTAGTTGGGGCTCGTTGAGCTGTTTTGTACCGTCGCCGAGCTATTCTGTGGGATTACATTGGTCTCTGTTACCGTGGCATTGGTGTTGGTTATGATAGAATCTGTGTCATCCTGGGTAAGGGGAATGTCCGATGGGAAGCTGCAGGAGGAGTCAATGGTGCCGTCCTGAGCAAGCCTCAAGACCCATAAATCCTCTGGTGAGGGATTGGGCCAGGCTACACCGGCCACAACATAGCCCCCGTCCGGGAGCTCCTGAACGGCATTTGGCCAGTCCCACCCATACTCAAACACCTTTTGCCACAGGGCATTGCCATTAGTGTCCAGCCGCAAAAGGATAAGGTCCCAATCCGTCTCGCCTTCTTCCCTGTAACTCCCTACCAGGGCCCCACCGTCGGAGGTGGACCCCACACTCAGGGCCTCGTACCAGTTGTCAGGTATTGCGTAGACTTTCTGCCACAGTATCTTGCCGTCCTTGTCCAGCTTCAGGACCCATACGTCTCCGCTGTAGTCCGGGCTGAAGGATACAGTGACCCCAGGTATGATATACCCTCCATCGGAGGCCTCCACAAATGTCCACATAGTATCCTCATCAGATCCTCCGTATGCCTTCTCCCACAGTATGTTTCCATCCGCATCGAGTTTGATGACCCAAATATCCGTCTCCCCTGCTCCGAAGGAGGAAGTCTCACTCGCTACCACGTAGTTCCCATCCGCATCCTGAAGGACTCTAACCACAAACTCTTCATAATCACCTCCTCCCCCATCATCTCCGTTTCCGCCGTAGGCCCTCTGCCACTCAATATCACCGTTGGCACCCAGCTTCAGCACCCAGTAGTCGGCTCCCCCTGCCCCGAAAGAGAGCGTACCACCAGCCACGATGTAGCCTCCATCAGTGGTCGGTTCCACAGACCAGCCCTGCTCCCTACGAGTTCCTCCGTAGGTCTTCTCCCACTCGATGTTGCCGTTGGCATCCAGCTTCAGCACCCAGAAATCCATCTGTCCTGCGCCAAAGGAAGTGGTCCAGCCGGCCCCGATGTAGCCTCCATCTCCCGTCTGCTTGATGTCAATAATATACTCGTCCCCTGTACCCCCGTAGGTCTTCTGCCATTCTATGTTGCCAAACTGGTCTAGCTTCAATATCCAGGCCTCTCCGTTCGGGTCACCGTAAGAATCTGTCGAACCGCTTACAACATAACCGCCATCAGCGGTTGCCCATACGCCCTCCATCTCCTCAGAACCACTTCCCCCATAAAGGGCGGCCCACGTGGTAGCACTACTAGCGGCACTGCCAGGAGCCATGCTTGATTGTCTTGATACCATTTTCCCACCTTCTGAGGAGTTTTTCTCTCCATCAGAAACCGGTAGGCTAGGGGTGCCAAGAATTGCGACCAGCATTGCCAGGAGAAGTCCAGTAAACTTGTTCACCCCTCTTTCACCCCTTTCTCGGTAGAGTGGCGCTACCCCATTCATCCAGTAGACACAGTCCCGGGTGCAGGCCGCCGTGACATGGAAGTCGTGGGGGTCTCCTGATCCATGTTCTATCCTGCCTTTGCCGTCTCCAGGCTCAACAGCTTCGGCCCCTGTCGGAGCACGAAGCGGCCATCCCGCGTCTCCCACGCCCAGCCCGAGTAGCCGTAGCCACCCACGGCGCGGGTGATGAGCGCCCGGCGCCAGGATCGACGCCGTGGTTGGTTGAGGCCCACCGTCCCAAAGTGGCCGAACACCAGGTCGGGGACTTCTTCCATGTAGTCGGCGCCCGTCAGCGCCTGCGCCACAGTTGCCGCCTCGTCGCTGCCCCATACGGCAGCCCGCAGCCCGTAGCGATTGTCTCGAGCCAGGGCCAGGGCTTCGCCGGGGGTCTCGAAACGCGCCACGTAGCTCACCGGGCCGAAGCTCTCCTCCTGCATGCCCCGCATGGCCGGCATGGCATCCGACACGATCGCGGGTTCCACCAACATGCCATCGATTTGACCACCGCAAAGGATGCGTCCGCCCTGCGCCGCGGCATCCGCCAGGTGGGCGCGGATGTTCTCCACCGCCAGCCGGCTGGCCAGCGGCGTCACGTCCGTCTCGGGGTCAGCCGGATCGCCGATGCGCAGGGCTTGCGTCCGTTCCACGAAGCGCTGCAGGAACTGTTCGTAGACGCCGGCCTGGACCAGGATGCGTTCCGGCGCGGTGCAGGTCTGGCCGCTGTAGCGATACTTGCCGTCCACCAGGTCATCCAGCGTCGCGTCCAGGTCCGCGCCGTCGAAGACGATGAAGGGGTCGTTGCCCGGCCCCTCGAACACCAGCTTCT
>JBHHTZ010000528.1:0-3398 GCA_046753605.1 Anaerolineae bacterium | reverse complement strand
GTGCCCTCGGAGCCGGTGAAGAGGTGGACCAGGTCGTAGCCGGAGGAGCTTTTGTGGGCGTGCGTGCCGCAGTGACTGATCCGGCCGTCCGCCAGAACCACCTCCAGCCCCAGCACGTTCTCACGGGTCGCGCCGTACTTCACCGTGCGGATGCCGGCGGCGTTGTTGGCCACCATCCCCCCGATGCTGGCGTTGGCTCCCGGGTCGGGCGGGTAGAACAGGCCGCGGCGCGCCAGCTTCTCGTTCATGTCCTTGTACAGGACGCCTGGTTGAACCGTCACCTGGAAGTCGGCGGCGTCGATAGCCACAATCTGATCCATCCGGCGAAAGTCCATGACGATGCCGCCAAACAGGGGGACGGGGTTGCCCTCCAGGCTCGTGCCGGCGCCCCAGGCTGTCACCGGAATGCGTCTCTCGTTGGCGTGATGCAGGATGGCGCTTACCTGGGCGGTCGTTTCGGGCCACACAACAACGTCAGGCAGATGGGCTTCGTGGAATGACTGGTCGCGCGAGTGCTGCTCACGATCAGCATGTGTCGTCGAGACCCAGTCTGCACCTACGACGTCGCGCAGGAAAACGAGATCGCCATCGGAAAGATGATCATAGCTCATCGTGGGGTACCTCCACACTGCAAGATGATTAGGGTGCAGTTTGCTACTCAGGCCAGGAACGCGAGCACCCTGAGTAGCTGCGAACGCAGTGAAGCAGCGTATCGGAGGGTGCGGGTTCTGGCGTACGATTCGTCGGGCTAAGCCGCACCCTTCGATACGCCTTCGCTCCGCTCGGCTACTCAGGGTGCTTGGTCCTGAGTAGTAACCAGACCCAGATGATTATGAGCCTGGACCCATTGTAGCACATGGTTGCGGTGGAGTCGAGCCGCCGTGCTGTTCACGCTATCGAAGCCAGGAGGCCCCGGACTATGGGCTCTGTTCTCTGTTGTGATGTTGATGGACGTGTCGGATCTTCGGAGCCTCTCGCCAGTAGGTCGGGTGGCTGCAAACTTCGCACACCGTCAACTCAGATAGGCGGTCAAGATATTCCAATACCGTGGCAACGACGGTGGCGTGGCTCCAGGTCAGCGGGCTGACGGATAGCGGCTCGTTGGTATAGGGATTAACCTGCTCGGCCAGGACGCCGCTGGTCAGCGCCCGGTCGGCGACCCAGTTCAGCATCTCCAGGGCCGGCGCCAGGTCGTCCTCGCTCAACGCTCTGGCGATGTGCCACTGTGCCTGCCAGAGGGTGCAGATGAACCACGGATTGCCCGGCACGCGCTCGATATCCTGACTGATCTGATGGTAGTAGTCGTTTTCGTAGCGCGCCATGCCTCCGACGTCGGTCTTCACCCACAATCGGTCGCGGATGGCCTGCATGGTCGAGACGATGCGCGGGTGGTCGGACGGGTACATGCCAAAGTAGAACAGGCCGTACATGCTGGACTCCATCGCCCAGTCGATCTCCAAGCTGCCGTCCTCACCGAAATTGATCATGCGGACGAAGCGGCCGGCCTCGTCGCTCCACAGATACTTGTCGGTTGCCGCTCGGATCTCCTGAGCAGCGGTTTGGTACTTTTCGGCCAGGTGGTCTTCGCCGAAGGCTGCGGCGAAATTGTGGGCTGCCATCAGGCCGGCATACGTGGCCGCCACGGTGAAAGCATGGATACCCCACCGCTCCTCCCACAGATCGTGAGATGGCTTGGGGAGCCCGTTCTCCAGCCGGAAATCGACCATGAAATCTGCCGCGGCGATGATCAGGCGGCGGTACAGAGGCTTGATGAACTCGATGTCGCGGAACCTGTCGAAGTGGCGCCACAGCGCCCAGATGACCAGCCCGGTCTCGTCCTCCTGAATTGGCAACTGCTTCTCCCCATCAGCATACCAGGGATGCCACGAACTGGCCAGTGTGCCATCGGGGTTGTACTTGTGCAGGAAGTAGCCCTCTTTGGTGATCACATCGGCGCAGAAGTTGTAGAACTGCTGAGTGACGGCGCTGTAGCCGGCCAGGTCCAGACTGTGGGCCACTAACGCACCATCGCGCGGCCACATGTAGCTGTAGGTGTCGCGGGCAAAGCGGGTGATGTCATAGTCGTTGGCAGCGATAATGGCTCCGTGGTTATCGATCTGGGTGCGGACGACCAACAGGCTGCGCTTGTACAGATCGACAATGCGCTCCGGCAGTTCGTGGAAGTTGGTTGCTTCCTTGTTGACCCACAACCGCCAGTACGCGGTTGTTCGGTCGATAAAGAACTCGGGGCCGCGTTGTCGCACCCGCCGGTTGATGCGGGTCACTTCCTCGAAATCCTTGCCGATAGCCATCCAGTAGTACGTCGTTGCCTCACCGCTGGCCGGCACCGTCATGTGGAGAGCGATGGTGGAATCCACCGACCCCTGGGCGATGGGGTTGCGCCCCAGTTCGCCATCCTCCGCGTCGCGGAAGGTGCCTTCCTGGCCGTGGAGTTCCTTGGTGCCGGTCGCCCAGTTGTCGATGCCTTCCTTCTCAGCGCCGGCCGGCCACCCGTTGACCATGAACCACCGGTCGGCCTTGTAGTGCAGCATCGCCCGCCGCTCCGGCTCGTAGTAGGCCGTGTCACCCACTTCCGATTCGGAGATGTGGAAGTCGTGGTGGAAGAAGAGGCGCACCTGGCGCGCCGTATCCCGCTCGTTGTGGATCGTGACACGGCGCAGATACAGGTTCTCGTGAAAGTCCACTGCGTCGCAGCATTCCAGGGTGAGTCCCAAGTCGGGGTGGCGCAGTCGTACGCGGGTGACCAGGGTGTCCGGTTCGTAGCGCAGTTCACGCTCCCAGCCGGCGTCGTGTATCCAGCGGAAGTCGCCATCGGCCCAGACGCCGAAGTGGAAAGGGTGGCCGGCGGTGTGGTTCTCCTTGCCGACGTACGGGTAGTACAGATCGCGCAACTGGTAGTCTTTGTCGAAATTGATCAGCAGACAGCCGTTGCCAACCGGGATGTCACGTGGCATGTAGTGGCCTCCGAGAAGTTAGAGCGATGTCCTCCCTCATTTCATCGCGTATGCGCGCTGATGTGGCCCTACGGTCAAGAAGACGACGGTTTCATCGGGAAGGTCTTCGCCATCCTTGTCGCAGAAGCAGTACTCGCACTCCGGCACGCGCCGGCATTCTTCGCAGATGACGAAGATGATACGGAAATTGCGGTCAACGCGCGCACTGCGACAACCGCGTAGATCCAGTTTACCGCTCATATCACCCAGGAGTTCAGTATTTGCATAAGGGTCATCAAGTACTCGGTCAACACGACGCTTGATGCGCTGGCTTATGCCGGCGTAGCGGCGCAGGTTCTTGGTGAACTGTTCCTCGTATACAGCGCCGTAGTTACTCACCCCACACCTCTTCGTGTGAGTATAGTCTTATCTTACCCTGTTCCT
>JBHHTZ010000527.1:0-3398 GCA_046753605.1 Anaerolineae bacterium | reverse complement strand
CTGGCCGTCAACATCCCCAACAACCTGATGTGGCGACGCCTGTGCCAGGCCATGGGGCGCGAGGATTTGGCCGACGACCCGCGAACCGCTGAGGGGCCGGCACGGGGTGAAAACGCCGGCCTTGTTCGCTCCGTGGTCGAGGACTGGATGGCCGACAAGACGCGGGAAGATGTGCGCCTGCTCCTGAGCGAGCACGGCGTGCCCAGCGGCCCGGTCCACACCGCCGAGGACATCTTCAACTGCCCCCAGGTGGAAGCCCGCCAGATGTTGGTGGACATTGAGGACCCGCAGTTCGGCGCCTACAAGTTCGCCCGCAGCCCGATGATGCTTTCATCATCCCCCAATATCGAGACGCGGCGCCCGCCGCGCCTGGGGGAGCACACGCGGTCGGTCTTGCAGGAGTTGCTGGGGTACGACGACCCAGAGTTGGATGAGCTTCAGGTGGCTGGCATTATCGAGTCTACGCTGAACGGCTAGCGGCGTCTCAGCTCGACTTTGTACAATTAGGCAGCATAACACAGGGTGTCAAGCAGGCGGAAGACCAGGGAATCAGAGAATTTATGGATGTCGGGTGCAGAATCCGACATTGAAAAATGATCGGATCTTGGTGAGTTCTTGGGCATACCGCAGCTCTTCGGGCGTGTTGGCATTGAAGAAAGAGCAGTGCTCGGGATCGAAGCGGGCGATCTCCTGCCGGCCCACGAACCGAACGCGGACCTCTGGCAAGAACGCAATGGCGCGCAGATCACCGCGACCAATCGCCCGCTCGATGGGTTCCAGGCACCGCTTGCAGTAGATCGCGTGCAATGGGTGTAGATCACGCGCTCTGGCAGTGTCCTGAGACCCCTCCTGAGGCCCCTCCTGAGCCCGCCGAGGGGCCTGTCGAAGGGCGGCGTCCTGCGTGTTCGCCGACGGCTGATCATCACCCACATAGGGTATCACCACATCGTACTGCTCGATCTGTCCGGCCATGTACTGGAGCAGGTCCACCTTGAGGAATGGCATATCGCAGGCCACGACAATTCCACACGAATGCTCGGCCGCCAGGAGCCCGGTGTAGATACCGCCCAGCGCACCTGTTCCGGGATAGGCATCGCGGATAAGTCGAGCCGGATACCCGGCGTACTTCTCCGGCGAGTTTGTCACGATGATGATGTCGTCTGCGACCGCCCTCACGGCCTTCAGCACGCGGTCGATGAGAAGCTCGCCGCCCACCTGGAGAAACGCCTTGTCCTGCCCCATGCGCCGGCTTGCCCCGCCAGCCAGGATGATCCCACTGATGCGGGTCGGCGAACGATCTCTCACTTGAGCAAGCCCCCGTGCCCCAGCTCGACGATATCCTCCTGCGTGAGGTGTTCGCCGGCCAACAGCCGCGGCAAGACCAGGTCGATTACATTGGCAGACCGGGAACGCACGCAGCCAGGCGCGCCCAAGACGGGCGCATTGTCCACGTACGCCAGCATGAGCAGACTGCCCGGATCAACCGGAGCGCCGTAGGCCTCCATCTCGCCGCCGGCTGCCCTCACGCCCCGTGGCGTGATGTCATCGACATCGACGATCGAGGTCTCGCCGGCAATCACGATCACATCCGCCCCGTCATCCATCAGCCGGCCAATGACACCGGCGATGGCATCCGCATCTTCCACCGCAAAAAACTCATCAGCGACGTGGGAACCCATGCCTTCAACACGCTCGCGGATCGCACCACCGTACACACGACGAAGTCGATCCGCCGAAGCCGGGCTGCCGGTCAGCACAATCCCCACGCTCAGGGCCTGAAAAGGACAGATGGCAAGGATGCCACCGGCCTCGCCGGCCGCCGCTTCAGCCACGTCCACATCTGAACGAGGCATGGCGTAGGGAACGACCTTCACCGTCGCCACGATCTGCCCACGCGCCACCACGCTGTTGTTCGACCGGGTAGCCACGCCCAGGCCGGCAACCCGATTGACGCGACGCAGGGTGTCGACATCTACTTTGAGAATACCACCGTTCACTGCCCGAAGGTTCGCCCGGCCAGTTGACAGCGAGGAGATTTCGACACCGGGACCGCTCATAGCTGTGGCCAGCCGGCGCGCAACCTCGTCCTCGAGCACGTCATCCGGCGATAGCTCGGCCACCCAGACACGTGCATATCCCAACTCCCGGAGTAGCGCGAGCTCTTCTACGCCGACGCGCGTCCCCTTCCGAAGGACTTTACGGCCGGTGTCATCTACCACGTTGTGCGCCAGCAGTTTGCCGGCGGTCTCTTCCAGGCCTACGACTTTCAACTCCATGTCAGTCCCATTCTACCACAGCCGAAATGAAAAGGCTAGAAGGGGTATCACCCCTTCTAGCCCATGGTCCGTCCTGCAAACTAGAACAGCGGGTCCAAACCTGGATCTGATGCCTGCTCTCCTCCTACCACATATTCGTAGTCAGGCCCAGAACGGTGTGGCTCGCTACAAAGCTGCTACAACATGTGTTGCTCAATGTAGGCCACAGAATCGCCGACGGTTTGAATCTTCTGAGCATCATCGTCGGAAATCTCACCGCCGAACTCTTCCTCGAAAGCCATGATGAGCTCAACCAGGTCGAGTGAGTCAGCCTCCAGGTTCTCGCGGAAGCTGGCACTGGGAACCACTTCGCTTTCGCTCACTCCCAGTTGGTCGACGATGATTGCCTGCACTCGTGTGAAGACGTCGCTCACTGTTTCACCCCTTTCATGTACTCGGTGTAAGTACTCAGAACATCAATGCTCATATCCTGAAACCAAAATCATAGCCGGCAACTGCCGGATAACATCCCCAAGACTGCGAGTTACTACTCAGCCTGCTCGGCCTGGATTGTCAAATCCAGGCCCAAGGCGTTGACACTAGCCTGAATCGGTTACTCCAGCCGCCGGATCTGGCGACCCGGCGGTAGCGGCTGAGTAGTAACGACTGCGAGAGTATAGCAAGTCTCTCCGCATCTGTCAACAGCTCAAACAACACGGATTCACGGATTACCATCTGATCCATCTGCACCACATTCCGTGTCCCTCGTTTGACAACCCCTCACCAGGCTAGTAAACTAGTCGGCAAGTTGCCAACACTTCCAACACGAATCAGCCGGAAAAGTTACGAGGATTCACACAGTGGAGCAGACACCTTTACGCAAGCTCGATCACGTCAGAATCAACCTGGAAGAGGATGTCCAGGGGCGCGGGATCACGACCGGGTTCGAAAATTATCGCTTCATCCATCAAGCTCTGCCCGAGTTGAACCTGGCAGAGATCGACCTTTCAACGTCGTTGTTTGGCAAGACCATGCGCGCCCCGCTCATCATATCGTCCATGACCGGCGGCGCTGAAGCCCTGGAGCAGATTAACCAGACCCTGGCCGAAGCTGCGCAGTTCGCCGGCATCGGCATGGGGGTCG
>JBHHTZ010000526.1:0-3409 GCA_046753605.1 Anaerolineae bacterium | reverse complement strand
CGAACGTACTCCTCAACCATCTCTCGAATCACGTCCCCCGCCGGCCTGATCTCATCCACCTGTGCCACGCTCTGGCCGGCGCTCCACAGATCGCGCCAGCGTTTCGAGTGCAGCTCCGGTTGTTGCTCGAACCTCTCGATGCTGCTCCTCAGCCAGGTGGCCGGATTGCCGGTGATGCGGTCGGTGATGACGATGTCTTCGGGGCCGGCCTCCACCACTGCCTGCTTGTAGGCCGGCGCTGCCCGCGTCTCGTGGGTGGCGATGAGGCGCGTGCCGACCACCACCGCACACGCGCCGATGGCGATGGCCGCGGCCATCTGTGCGCCGGTGCTGATCCCGCCGGCAGCGATGACCGGCAGCCCCGTCTTCTTGCGCAGGTACGGCACCAGAATCAACGTCGGCACGGCGCCGCAGTGGCCGCCGGCCCCCGACGCTACGGCGATCAGCCCATCCACGCCCCGGTCGCGCGCCTTCAGTCCCTGCTCCAGCGAAACCACATCGGCGTAGACCAGCCCGCCGTTGGCGTGAACGTCCTCCACGATGAGTTGGGGGTTGCCCAGGGAGGCGATGAAGAAGCTGACGCCGGCGTCGAGACACAACGCCAGTTGCCTCTTCCACTCGAACCGCCCGTGGAGGTGGATGTTGACGCCGATGGGCCTGTCGGTGGCCTCACGGATCGTCTTGAGAGCGCGATCCAGCTCCTCGACGGTGCGGTAGTTGGGCGTCGGGAAGGCCCCCAGCGCGCCGGCCTCGCTCACGGCGATCACGTATTCCTCGTAGCTGACCAGAAACATCGGCGCGCCGATGATGGGGTAGTCTATGCCCAGCAGTTCGGTGAAGGCGGTTTTGATTTTCGTCACGGGGCTTCTCACTGCACCGGCGCACCTCTCTCCAGGGCTGTAACGGCCTCACGCACGCTGTCCGGAACAGGAGCGGGTTTCCCAATCCCCTCGTCAACGTTCACATAGATGAGCATCACGCGACAGACCGGCACGTTGCTATCGCTCTGGCGCATCTCCATCCGGAGAGTCAGGCTGGTGCGGCCAATCTCGGAGACGCGGACGTATACGTTCAGCAGATCATCGAGTCGGGCCGGCGCCAGGAAATCCAACTCGGCTCGGACGACGACCATGTTACATTTGTGAACCGCCTCCATGTCCGCCGGCGGGATTCCTGCTGCGCGAAAGTATTCTACTCCGCCGGCATCGCAGTACTCCAGGTAGCGCGAGTTGAACACGATGCCCTGGGAGTCAACCTCGTTGTAGCGTACGCGGATCGGGAAGCGAAAGCGAAACTCATCCATCGCCTTTAGGTCTCAATCTGAGCCAACTCCTCGGCCATCTGCTTACACCTGGCGATCACGTCCCTGGCCTCGGCCAGGATGGTCATCCGCTGCGCCTGAAGTGAGCCTTCACCGTGCAGGGCGATGGTTTCGCGGTCGGCGCCCGTCAGCCGGCGGATCAGGTCGAACATGCGCAGGCGGCTTTCGGTGGGGACGCCGGCCACACCACCCAGATACTTGTCGATGTCAGCCTGAAGATCGGGCAGTTGATAGTCCTTGTGCGATGGGGCTGTTACCAGGAGGCCGCCGGCCAGGTCCTGCACAATCTTGACGACCTCGTGGTACTTGTCCGCGAAGTGGTACTTGGCGATGTTGGTCGTCACCGGGTTGGGGACCGGGATGCCGCCGTACGTCTTGTAGTCGAGACAGGCTGAGTAGGAGAGAGATTTCAGGGTCTCAAGGTAGATCACGAGGTCGGTGATCTTCTCCTGGACGTGGGGCGCGCCGGCCACGCCGTTGTACTCGGCGATGGCCTGGGCGATGCCCAACAGTTGCTCCGACATGGGGATGCGATATGCGCAGCCCGTGCGGCGATGCATCAGGGCGAAGTTGTAGACCATCGTGGCAGCCCATTTCCACTCGCCGCACAGGAACACGCGCTCCCACGGCACGAAGACGTCGTCGAAGATGATGAGCGAGTCGGTGTGGACGCGCACGGGCCGGCTGTTGGGGAACTCCAGCGGCGAGATGTGGGCGCGGAAAGGCCGGCAGACCTGCCGCACCCCCTCGGTGTTGACCGGGATGGCGAAGGCGACGGCGTAGTCGGCGTCCGCTTCTTTCATCGCGCGGCTGGGGAGCACGAACATCTCGTTGCTGTAGGCCGCGCCGGTGATGTGGACTTTGGCGCCGCGCACGACGATGCCGGCGTCGTCCCGATCCACCACACGCAGGTAATAGTCCGGGTGTGCCTGACCAGGGTCCGATGGGCGCAGCATCCGGTCCCCCTTGACATCGGTCACAGCAGCACACAGAGCCAGGTCGTTCCGCTTCAGGTGTTCGCGGTAGTTCTCGATGCGGTCGATGTATTTCTGATCGCGCATCATGTTGGCGGTGATGCTGATGGCGTTT
This sequence comes from Anaerolineae bacterium, assembly GCA_046753605.1. Lineage (GTDB taxonomy): Bacteria > Chloroflexota > Anaerolineae > Epilineales > JAANWY01 > JBHHTZ01. The sequence goes on along the minus strand of JBHHTZ010000526.1, from coordinate 999 downwards.
AACGCATCGGCGCCGATGTCGTGGGCCAGCGGGATGAACCCATCGCCCAGGCGCGTGGCTTCCACGATCAGGTCGAACGCTTTGACCAGATCATCGGGCCCGCTGGGGACGTGGAAATACCGGCTGATCTCCTCGCCCAGCTCCTCATCGTACACGACGGCCAGGTCTCTGTACCGGGAGTTCTCCGCCATCTCGAAGTCCAGCGCCATGGTGTCCACGCAGACGGAGATGTCTGGGTGTCGCGTGACATCTTCGACCTTCTCACCCTTGTAGTAGACGACGCGGCCGTCTTTCAAGCTGGCTTTGTATTGTTCAACTGTCCTCAGACCCATTCCTGCCTCCAGTCATTTTCGTACCGACCACAACCAACCCAACCCAACGTAGCACCCTGAGTAGCTGCGAACGCAGTGAGCAGCGTATCGAAGGGTGCGGCTTACTTGCCCAGCCCCGTTCATCGCGAAGCCGCACCCCCTTCGCTGAACTCAGGACGTCGCTTCGATACGGCCTTCGGCCTACTCAGGGTGCTCGTTCCGAGCTTGGCGAGGGGCTCATCCCGAGCTTGGCGAGGGGATACGCTGGTTCAGCCTGGGATCGTGTCTGAACACCCCTATTTGCGAAACTTGGGCTTCTTGGCCAGCCAACGCAGCATATCCCAGTTGCCGGCAATCAGCGCTTCCTTCTTCGCTCGCGACCACTTCTTGATCTGCTGCTCAACCAAGAACGCATGATGATCATCGGGCATCTCCTGCGCAAACACCAGTTCGACAGGTAAGCGATGCTTTGTCCAGTTGCTCCCTTCTCCTGCCCCATGTTCTGCCACGCGTTTTTCCAAGTCCGCCGTGCGCCCAGTGTAATACGAACCGTCCGCACAGCGGAGAATGTAAACCCACACCTTCGTCGTTTTCATCTGTCCCCCCGTTTCGACTGCGCGTTCACTCAGCAACAGCACCCTGAGTAGCTGCGAACGCAGTGAGCAGCGTATCGAAGGGTGCGGCTTAC
>JBHHTZ010000525.1:0-3412 GCA_046753605.1 Anaerolineae bacterium | reverse complement strand
CCGTTGGCCGATTGGCTTTCCCCCCTCCCCATGCTATAATATCCCACCCCATGATCCGCAACGATCGGAGGTGTTGAGATGAGCAGCCAGAGTGTCCAGATCATCGACCGGCCACGGACGACGCCGGCACGCTCCCAACCAGTGCAACCGAAAGAGCCGCCCCCGCTTAACACCGGCGACCACCTGACGCGCGCGGAGTTCGAGCGGCGCTATCTCGCCCATCCTGAAATCAAGAAAGCTGAGCTTGTCGAAGGAGTCGTCTACGCGCCAACACCTGTTCGTTATCAGCAGCATGGGAACCCTCATTTTGATGTCATCACCTGGTTAGGCGTATACCGCGCTGTTACCCCTGGGGTACTGGGTGGCGACAACGCAACCCTACTCCTGGATCTGGAAAACGAACCGCAACCTGATGCCTTGTTGCGCCTGGAACCAGAGGTCGGTGGGCGGTCACACGTCACGGAAGATGACTATCTCGAAGGGACGCCTGAGTTGATCGTGGAGGTGGCTGCCAGCAGTGCTGCCTACGATCTGCACGTTAAACGGCGCGTCTACGCCCGCAGCGGCGTGCAAGAATACCTGGCCGTGCAGGTGTACGAGCAACGCATCGACTGGTTCGTCTTACGAGAGGGTGTCTACGAGCCGCTGGCGCCAGATGAGAATGGTGTGCTGCGCAGCGAAGTATTCCCCGGACTCTGGCTGCAACCGGCGGCTTTCTGGGCCGGCGATCTGGCAGCGATGCTGGCTGTGCTACAGGAAGGGCTGGCCTCGCCGGATCACGCGGCCTTCGTTGCGCGCTTGCAAGCGCGACAATCAGCCACCCCACCCACCTCGGAGTAGCAATCAACCCCACCGCTCCCCACGGGGGAGAGCGTGAACTGCTGCATCATCAGAAACGGGATGGCGCATCCTCAGAGTCAAGAGCATCCACCCGCGCGTACACCGCCCCCCGGTCGATGGTGGCCGGCAATGGCCCGACAGTGGTCAGCTTGCGCTCGACGATCTCGCGGGCAAAGAGGGCGCAGCGTTTCAGGGGATTGCCATCCAGCAGAGCTACCAGAAAGCCGGCCCAGAAGGAATCGCCGGCCGCCGTGGCATCCACAACCTCGACCGGTCGGGCAGGGATGTGTGTGATTGTGCCGTTCTCGGACAGGAGCACGCCTTCCGACCCCATCGTCAACACGACAATCTTCGGCCCCATCGCGTGAAAGCGGGCGATGTACGCTTCCGGCTCCTCGCCCGGGCCGAAGATGCGGGTGGCATCGTCCAGCGACGGCTTGCAAATCGTGGCGTAGGTCAGCATCCGGCGCAAGACCTCCATCGCCTCGCGGTAGTCCGGCCAGATTTGCCGGCTGTAGTTGGGGTCCAGGGAGATGACTTTGCCCTGATCCTGCGCCAACTGAAAGGCTTTTTCCACGGCCGCGCGACAGGGCTCACGCGAAAGCGCAAAGGTGGAGGCGTGAATGACCCTGGCGCGCTCGATAGCGCTCTCGTCAACCTCTCGCGGCTCCAGCCGGTAGTCACCAGACCGAAAAGCCTCGAAATCCGGCGTACCTTTTGTGCGCGAGACGAAGATGACGGTCGTGTGAACCCGATGGTCCATCACCAGGTAGTCGGTGAGCACGCCGGCCTGCCGCAGCTCTGCCTTCAGGAACTGCCCCATCGCTCCGATACCCGTCTTGGAGACGATGGCGGACGTGCCGCCCAGCTTGGCCACGTACACCGCGATGTTGGCCGGCGAGCCGCCCAGGTATTTGCGAAACGTGTACGCATTGGGCAGCCAGTCCGTCTCCTCGACCGAGATGAAATCCACCACCGTCTCGCCGATGGACAACAGGTCCAGATCACCTTGCGGGATCTTCATGTCCCTTCGTCTTCTTCGGCCTGCTCCAGCTTGTCCGCGAGTCGCTCGACGATTTCCGGCGGGTCTCCTGGATCAAGGACGCGTTTGGCAGCGTCCTTGACAGTCTTTACGGCTTTCGGGACCGGCTTATCGGTGAAGTGCCGCGCAAAATCGCTGGCCGCCAGCTCGGGATCGACCGCCGGCCCGTACTGCTCCCGCAGGTAGTACAAGTGATTCATGCTCCATAGATAGAGATCGGCCTCGGTCCGGCCAGGGAAATGGTCCAACGCCCCCTCCCGCCGAATCACCTCAACCACGGGCAGATAGAGGTTGTCATACCAATGAGTTACCGCTTCTTCCCACGGCACTTCGTCCTGTCGCTCCTGGGCCAGATAGTACCGATGGACACGGATGTGCTCAATGAGGTCCCGGTAACGGCCGGGCGTGGTGAACTCGATGTCAGCCTCTGGACGCAACTGATCCAGCCCTGTCTGCTCCAGAAAATCGAGATAGCCGGCCCTGATGATCACAGCGTCGAGGTCGTCTTCCGGTCGCAGCGGAACCTTGATGGGCATCTCGGTGACATACGCGTCAATGTGCGTCGCCCCATTGGCTCGCGCGACGGAGACACGGTGATTCCCATCGCGAACGAAATAGGCGTCACCGACTTTATACACCTCGATAGGCGGAATCGGTTCAAGGCGGTTGAGCGCCTGGTCCAGGTGCGCCCAACGGCTCATATCGACTGACTTACGCGGCAGGAATGCGCGGCTGAAGTCACGGTAGCGCCCCGCACTGCCGACGATTTGATCCAGTGGGATCAGTTGTAAGCCCCGAGGAATGGCCTGCCGGCCCTTCAACTGCCGGCGTACCTCCTCGAACGGCAGCAGGTCGGTGGACCGGCCCGAAACGATGGATAGGATGTCTTCAAACAATGCGTGCCGGCGCGCTTTGTCGAACCGATGAATGGATTGAGTCAGATCGGATGCCATCTTTGCACCTCAGCAAGAAGCCCCCAGAGACACACGCCATGTGAGTGCTTCCAGGGGCTGCCAGGTCTTGGGTATTCGCTTGCCGAGTTCCAGTGCACGGCCTGTGTTGGCGGGCCGGCAATGAAACTCCGAGCAACGACGCCAACTATACTCAGGAAAGCCCCTTTTGTCAAGACTCGTGTTCAGCAACTTGACATGCTCGTAGTAAGGCGCGCAGCGCAGCGGAGTGCCGGCAGCGTAGCAGAATGATGCCACACCTGACGCCACTCCGCTCCGCTACGTGGCTTACTACCAACTTTCCTGCGTGGCTTATACTACCAACCTTCCTTCCTCAGCATTTGGGGCTGAAGTAGAGGTCGCTCAACTCTGCCAGGGACACGTCCGTCGCCGGCCCCGGCTCACGGAAGTACGGATGGATGGGGAGTAACTCGACAGGCCGGCGCGTCGCTGGATCAGCCACAATCCGCTCGATCAGGGTCAGATAGCCCTCGGCGGTGCGCTCCCAGGTGTAGCGGTCCAGCACCCGCTGCCGGCCTCGCCGGGCGAACTGCTCCCACGTCCGCTCATCGCAAACCAC
>JBHHTZ010000524.1:0-3422 GCA_046753605.1 Anaerolineae bacterium | reverse complement strand
CGAAGGCATCATCTACGTGGCTCTGCGCGGGGACACTTCGACGCAACTCAGTGCAAGCCTGAACGCCACACCGCCGGCCCCCGGCCAGGTGGTGGCCCTGCGTGACATGGGCACCGGCGCAGAGATCCTCTGGAGCGTGGAGGCTGCTGGTGAGATCTGGACCGCAGCACCAGTGATCGGGCCGAACGACACCCTCTACTTTGCCGACGCGGTCTGCATGGACTACCAGGCCTGCGACGAGAATACGGACGTCCCGTCCCTGTATGCAGTCGTGCCGGCGCAATGCGTGGGCGACGCCAATAGCAATGGAGTGCGCGATGTGGTGGACATCATGACCACGGCCAACCAGTCTACCTGCCAGGTTTACCTGCCGCTGGTGGCCGCCCATTGGCGTGAGCCCTGGCCAACGTCCACTCTAACTCTGACGCCGATGCCCACGACGCACTGAGCCGCTACGGAGCCATCACTACCGGCGCGTGCACTCCGATGGCAGCGCCTCCGGCCCGCCGTCGCCGTGTTCACAAAGCGGGCGCCTCGGCAGGCTGCGTTTCCTGCGCTCTCCGCAGCACTTCGTGGGGTGTCTGGAGGGCGGCATCTACCTCAGCCTGAAGCTGGAGCATGACCTCCTCGCTCAGCAGGCCCTCGCGGGCCAAGCCGGCCAGGGCGGCTCGCTGGGCACGCAGCGCCTCGCGGCGAGCCAGGGTAACAACCTCCACCTGGAGTTCCGGGTGAGCAGCGAACAAATTGTCAATGGCAGCCAGTACCTGTTCTTCCCGATGTCTGAGTTCTTCATCCACGATGGCCCAGGCCCGAGGGATCAGAGCGCCTTCATCGTGCAGGCGGTCGATGTGCTGACGCGCGGCCCGCGCGGCCAGGAGTTCCCCCTGCAGACGCTGGTACGCCAGCGAGCGATCTGCCCCGCGAGTGAAGCCAAGCCGCCGAAGCACGAAGGGAATGGTGGTTGCCTGGGCCAGCAGAGTAAAGAGTACCACGCCGAAAGCCATGGCCAGTAACTGACGTCGTTCGTCAACAGCATACGGGAGACTCAGGGCCAGAGCCAGGCTCACCGCTCCGCGCAGTCCTCCCCACACCATCACGTGAAGGTGGGATAGCGACACGTCTCGTTTAAACAAGCGCACGAACGCCCCCAACCCGTAGACAGTCACCGCCCGCGCCGCCAGCACCGCTACGACTGCGATCAGCGCCGGCTGCAGGTAGCGCAGGAGTTCCGCGACAACCACGTTCATCCCGATCAGAAGGAAGACAAACGAGTTAGACAGAAAAGCAACGTATTCCCAAAAGTTGAAGAGCACGATTCGGGTGGACGGGGACATCCGCCTGGGACCGATGTTGCCGTTGATCAGGCCGGCCATGACCACCGCCAGCACGCCGCTCAGGTGGAGTTCCTCCGCCACCAGATAGCTTCCGTACGCCAGCACAGTGGTCAGGGTCGTCTCAATCAGGTAATCGTCGATGCGACCGATGAACAGGGCAACCACGTAGCCGAAGACGAAACCCACCGCAAGGCCGCCCACTGACACGCGCAGGAAGTCCGTTAAGCCCTGGGAGGGGGAGAGAGTGCCGGCGAGCACCAGCCCGAGCACAATTCGAAAGACGACGATGGCCGTGCCGTCGTTGAACAGGCTCTCCGCTTCGACCAGGGTGGTCAGCCGGCGAGGAGCGCCAAGCGCTCTGAAGGTGGCAACGACAGACACGGGGTCTGTGGCAGAGATGAGTGCGCCGAACAGCAACGCCGCCGGCAGGGGAAGTACGCGCGTGACGAAGAGCAGGCCGCCGACCAGGGCCGTGCTGAGGGCCACGCCCGGCACCGCCAGAGCCAGGATAGGGCCGATGTCATCTTGAAGGTCGCGGAATTGCAGATGGAACGCCGCCTCGAAGACCAGCGGAGGCAAAAACAGGGCCAGGACCAGGTCTGGTGTCAGCTCCATGTGCAGTCGGGTCTGCAGGGTAAGACCCAGGCCGGCCAGCACCAACGCCACGGTATAGGGCAACTTGATCCGCCGCGCCAGGACGGCTACGACCGACACCACCACGAGGACCTCGACGACGCGAATTTGGGTTGTGAGAAAACTCTCCATGAATATCCTCCGCCTCTAAGTATAGCAAACTGGCGCTGCAGATGCCACTCAGCCAACCCTCGCGTTCTCCATTCTGCCCTTGACTTTTGGGTCGGCTCCGGCTATAAACGGGAGGATGTCAAAGAAGGAGCGGTTGGACGTGTTGCTGGTCGAGCGCGGGCTGGCCGAGAGCCGAAACCGAGCACAGCAGTTGATCCGCGCCGGCCAGGTTCTGGTCGATGATCGCGTACACGACAAGCCGGGCATGGGCGTGTCGGTCGATGCTGAAATCCGGGTCCGCGAGCGACTCCCGTACGTGAGCCGTGGCGGGTTGAAGTTGGCAGCAGCGCTGGACGCCTTCGCCATCGACGTCACAGGGGTGGTCGCCGCCGACGTCGGTGCGTCCACGGGCGGGTTCACCGACTGTCTGCTTCAGCGCGGTGCGGCTAAAGTCTACGCAATCGACGTGGGGTACGGCCAGTTGGCCTGGTCGCTGCGGCAGGACGAGCGGGTCGTGGTGATGGAGCGTACCAACGTGCGCTATCTCGACGATCTGCCGGAGCCGGTGGGCCTGGCAACAATTGACGTCTCCTTCATCTCGCTGCGACTTGTGCTGCCCAGGGTCGCGGGGTGGCTGACGCCGGCCGGCCAGATCATCGCGCTGATCAAGCCCCAGTTCGAGGCCGGCCGGGAGAATGTTGGCAAAGGCGGCGTCGTCCGCGACGCCGACGTTCACCGGCGGGTGCTGCACGAGATTCTGAGCTTCGCTGAGGGCACAGGTCTGTGCGTGCGTGGCCTGATCCCCTCCCCCATCACGGGCGCTGAGGGCAACGTCGAGTTCCTGGCGTGGCTTGTGTCCGACACGACGGTTCGGTCAATTGACCTGTTGAGTGCCATCGAGAATGCGATCCCCTGACGTCGTCGTAGTTGGCGACATAAATGTTGACATCCTGGCGACAGTGGATCACTACCCCCAGCCGGGTGGACACGGGCTGGCTGAAGAACTCCGCATGGAGAGTGGCGGCTCGGCGGCGAACACGGCCGCTGCCCTCGGCCACCTGGGGTTGGATGTGGTGATGATGGGACGGGTCGGTGACGATCCGTTGGCGGAGGGGGCGCTGCGCGGACTGCGGTCCGCCGGCGTGGATATGTTGTACGTGCAGCGTGATGCCGAGATGACAACGGGCGTCATGTTCGTGACCATCACACCGGACGGTGAGCGCACCATGTTCGGCGGACGTGGCGCCAACCGCCGGCTGTCCCCCGACGACATCGATGCAACAGCTATCCAGCAGGCGCGGTGGTTGCACCTGTCGGGCTATGCGCTGTTGTCCGAATCCGGCC
>JBHHTZ010000523.1:0-3429 GCA_046753605.1 Anaerolineae bacterium | reverse complement strand
GAACCAGTTGTACTGGTGGCGCACGAAGCGATGGGTCGCGTGCTTGATGGCCTGGATGACCTCATCTAGCGTGGATTCGCCCTGGAAATAGGACTCGAATTCGCCGTAGCCCAGGCTGGACATGGCCGGCAAGTCGAACGTGTACCCGCTCTCCAGCAGGCCGCGCACCTCGTCCACCAGCCCATCCGCCATCATCCGGTCCACCCGCGCGTCGATGCGCTCGTACAGCGCCTGGCGGTCCATAGTCAGGCCGATCTGGAGGATGCGGTGCGCCAGCGGCTGCTTCTGCTGCCACGCGGAGATGGGCCGGCCTGTGACCTGGTACACCTCCAGGGCGCGAATCACCCGACGGACGTTGTTGGGATGGATGCTGGCGGCCGCTTCGGGGTCGATCTGGGCCAGCCGGCGGTGCAGGTGCTCGGGGCCATGCTCCTCGGCCTCGGCGCGGAGCCGTTCCCGCAGATCGGGGTCGGGCGGCGCCGGCGGAATCTGCCAGCCTTCGATGACAGCGTGCACGTACTGCCCCGTTCCCCCCACCAGAAATGGCGCCTTTCCCCGTCGGCGGATGTCGTCGATGGCGGCGTAGGCGGCTGCCTGGAACTGGGCCACGTGGAACTTCTCGTCCGGGTCCACGATGTCGATCAGGTGGTGTGGCGCCCGCGCCCGCTCCTCAGCGGTCGGTTTAGCGGTGCCGATGTCCATGCCCCGGTAAATCTGGCGCGAATCGGCCGACACGATCTCGCCGTTGAACTCCTCGGCCAGGCGGATGGCGACGGCGGTCTTGCCGGCGGCGGTGGGGCCGACGATGGCGATCAGGGAGGCGGGATGCCCTTCGACAGGCTCCTCGACAAGCTTGGGAGGACCCTCAGGACGGCGCGGGATGCTCTTCGACAGGCCCCTCGACAGGCTCGGGAGGGGCCTCAGGACGACGCGGGTTGCAGGTTGCGGGTTGCGGGATACGGGTTGCGGGTTGCGGGTTGCGGGTTGCGTCTGCTGTAGGGGCGAGGCAGGTCGGATTGTGAGTACATCAGCGGACGAATCTTCTCTCCGACCTGCCTCGCCCCTACGAAATGCTTCGCGCCTACGAAATGCTTGTTTCATCATCGCAATCAAACAGATGGATATCCGATGGACCGACCGAGAAAGCGAGCGTCTCGCCACGGCGAACAGCGTGTTGCAGAGGCGCCTCGGCGACGATGGGCCGGCCGGCCAGCTCGCCGTACACCAGTTGGGTTCGATGGGCCAGCACCGGTTCCACGAGGTTCACCCGCACCGGCAGCGGGCCGGTCTCCCCCACCGCCAGGTGCTCCGGCCGGACACCGGCCAGGATCGGGCCGTCGCGGAGGTGGCGACGAACCAGCGGCAAAGGCAGCGGCGCTGTGGCTCCCTCAATCCACAGGAGCTCCCCCTGGACGCGCGCGGCCAGGACGTTCATGGCCGGCGATCCCACAAACTGGGCCACGAACACGTTGGCCGGCCGCACCCGCAGCTCGCCGGGCGTGCCCGCCTGCACGATCCGGCCGGCGCGCATCACCGCGATGCGGTCGGCCAGGGCGATGGCTTCCTGCTGGTCGTGGGTGACGTAGACGGCGGTGGTGTGGAGTTCGTCCATCAACTGACCCAGTTGGGCGCGCGTCCAGGCCCGCGTGTGGGCGTCCAGGTTGCCCATGGGCTCATCCAGCAGCAAGACGGTGGGGTTGGCGATGAGGGCGCGGCCCAAGGCCACCTGCTGCTGCTCGCCGGCGGCCAGCGTGCCGGGCCGGCGCTCCAGAAGCTGCCGGCGCTGGATGCCCAGCCGGCGCACCGTGGCGTCCACCCTGGCCTCAATGTCCACCTCTTCGGCGTGGCGGACGCGCAGCGGGAAGGCGATGTTGTCGCGGCTGTCCATGTGCGGATACAGCGCAAAACTCTCGAACACCATGCCAACCCCCCGCTCCCCCGGCTGCAGATCGGTTATGTCATGTCCATCGAAGTAGATGTGGCCAGCATCGGGCTTCGTGAGGCCGGCGATAGACCTGAGCAGCGTCGTCTTGCCACACCCCGACGGCCCCAACACCCCCATCGTCTCCCCATGCCGCACCAACAGATCGACGCTGTCCAGCGCGACGATCTCATCGAAGCGGACGGTGACGTTCTCGAGTCGAATCTGGGTCATGGTCTGGAAAGGGAGAAAAAGGGAAAAAGGAGCAAAGGGGAAAGGAAAAAAGGGGAAAGCGAACGGGCCAATCGATCTCCCTTTTCCCTTTTTCCCTTCTTGCCTTTTTGCCTTTTCTCCCCTTTCAACTTCACCACCCCGTCACCGCATTCCGAATCAGCTCCACCCGCCGCAGCACCCCCCGCCCATCCATCTCCACGGCGACGAAGTCGATGCGCCACTGGGCGTCGGTGAGGTGGTGTTCTTGCAGGTAGGTTTGGGCCAACTGGATGAGCTTGGCCTGTTTGGCCGGCGTGATGGACTGTTCGGGAGTGGGGCCGGCGCTCCCCCGCCGCGTGCGCACCTCGACGAAGGCCAGGGTTTCGCCTTCCCATGCGATTATGTCGAGTTCGCCGGCGGCGCAGCGCCAGTTGCGGTCGAGGATGGTGAAGCCCTGCGCTTCCAGGTGCTGGGCGGCCAACTGCTCGCCCCGTGCGCCCAGACTCTTTCGCGGATCCTGGCTCATGGTGCATTTCTCATACCTTGCCAGACCCTAAAGGTTTCCAAAACCTTTAGGGTCTTTTTGTCTTGGCAAGAAGCGGCAGGTAATCCCAATGCGCTCGCTCGACCTTGAAAGTGCGTGCCTCGCTCTGGTTACTGGCCTGGGGGCAGGTGACAACCACGGACCACTGCCACGGTTCCAGGGCGTCGTCCGGCAGGTATTCGTTGGCGGTGTAGCGGTACTCGTAGCCCGGTGACTGCGGGGTCGGATAGATCGGGCCGGCCTGGATTGTTCTCCCACCCGGCCCTTCGATGGAGATGAAACAGTAACACGGGCCGTAGCGCGCATCCCAGGTGAAATACCACTCGTGGGGCGACACCGGCTGTGAGAGCACCGCCCCCTCGGCCGGCGCGACCAGGGTTGGCGGTCCGGGGTGGCTGGTCGGTGTTGGCGTGATAGTCCCCGTCGGTGTACCGGTGGCCGGCAGTGTGGGAACAACCGTCTCGGTGGGCGCGGTCGTGCTGGATGGCGTGCGGGTCGGTCGGCGTGTTGCTGTGGGCCGGCTGGTGTTGGTCGGAGATGGGAGCGGCGGGTTCTGGGTTTGGGTCGCTCGCGGCGTGTTGGTAGACCGGCGTGTGGCCGTGTTGGTCGGCGGTGCTTGTGTCTTGGTGGCGGTAGGCGCTGTGGTGGCGGTGCCCGTGGCCGGCTGCGCCAGCTCGAAGCTCAGGGGGGCGGGCGGACGGGCCGGCGCTGCGTTCAACTGGCGGTGAGGCCGGCTGTCCCAGGGCAGGGC
>JBHHTZ010000522.1:0-3439 GCA_046753605.1 Anaerolineae bacterium | reverse complement strand
ACGTCGTTGCCGGCCAGGAAGGCTTCCTTGGCGATCTGCTTGGCGGGGAAGGTCTGCTCCTGCGGGTCGAAGTAGCGCCGCACCGCCGGCACGCCCAGCGAGTCGCTGACGATCAGGCCGGTCTCGCGCCACTCGGCGAATTCGGGCAGGGCCAGCAGTTGGTTCATGCCGGCGGGATCGAAGCTGATGGGTGGTGTGAACTGTCGGATGTCGCCCTGAAAGCCGCGATAGCGGATGTGGGAGGTCATGAGAGCATCGGTGGTCGCGGTCCCGTCCGTGTCATCCACGTGGGTCACGCGGAAGAACGGCGGCAGCTCAATCCGCTGAAGCTCCTGGAAGGACTTATCTACGGTGGCTACTTCGTCGTCGGGCAGCCGGTCGCTGCCACCGTGACCTGGGAAGTGCTTGGCGACGGTCAGCACCCGGTTCTGGCTGCCACGATGAACGCCTCGGATGTATGCCCGACCCATCTCGCCCACCCAGTAGGGGTCGCCTCCAAAGGCGCGTATCCCGATGTCCCCCCGACTGCTAAGGCGCGGGTTGTTGAGGACGTCAATGTCGGGGCCGAGCAGCATGTTCACCCCAACGGCGGCCAGCTCGTGGCCGGCGATCTCGCCGATATGCTCCGCGTTGGTCGCGTCCCACGTCGCTCCGATGGCCATGGCGCTTGGCAAGGGTGTGAATCCGCCGCGCAGCCGGGTGTAGGGGTAGCCGTCGCCCTCGTGATCGACGGCCACGAACAGCGGGATGCCGGGGCCGGCCTCGGACAGGGCCAACTCCTGCAAAGCGTTGGTGAGGGTGGCGACCTGTGTTGGTGTGTCAGCGGTGTTTCCCTGCTCCGATTCGGTTGACAGGTTGTAGAAGTTGCTGTTGCTGGACAGCAGCACCACGCCCCCGATGTTGTACGCGGTGATGAGCCGGGCGATGTCGGATTCGGGGCTGGTATCCTGGCCCACAAAAGCGATGAGGAAAAGCTGGCCGACCTTCTCCTCAGCGGTCATTCGGCTGAGATGCTGTTCGACAGGAGTTGACTGATTCGCCAGCAGGGGTTGTGCGCCGGCCATCAGCCAACTGCCAAGCAGGAGTCCCACCAGAGCCCAATACTGCAACGTCCGTCTGTTCATCATGCAGTCAATGATACCGCCGATGCCGTAAAACGTGAAACGCGAAACGTGAAACGTGAAACGCGAGTCTTATCGATAGACGCTTCTTGACTGCTGAGTAGTTCCGTGTGATAATCGCCACGTTGACCAATACCCAACTGTCGCTAACCACTAACCACTAACCACTATCCACTGACCGAGGTGGCATCATCATGTACCGTATGGAAGACGACATTGCAGAGCTTTTCTTCAGCGAGGCGGAGATTCAGAACCGGGTTCGGGAGATGGGGGCGAAGATTTCTGAGGAGTACGCCGGCCGGCCACCGGTGCTGGTGGGGGTACTGCGCGGGGTCCTCTTCTTCATGGCGGACCTGCTGCGCGCCATCGACATCCCCGTGACCGTCGATTTCATGGCGATTTCGCGCTATGGCCCAACAGCTCAGATGGGGGGCGTCGTTCGGTTGGTGAAAGACCTGGAGGAGCCTATCGAGGGCCGGCACGTTCTCTTCGTCGAAGACATCGTAGATACCGGGCTGACGCTGAGCTATCTGCTGCGCAACTTGCGTGGGCGAGGGCCGGCCAGCCTGGAGGTGTGCGTCCTCTTCGACCGCCCCCACCACCGCCTGATCGACATCGACATCGCCTACACCGGCTTCGAGATCGGCGACGAGTTCATCGTGGGTTACGGTCTGGACTACGGGCAGCGCTACCGCAACCTGCCGTACGTGGGGATTCTGAAGCCGGAGATTTATCAAAGGTTACGAGCGAAGTCGTAGAAACCCTGAAGCGAACAGGCGAACAACCGGCTGCTGCGGAGATGGATCAGCCGGCGATGGTGACATCCTCTGGGAACTTGCCCATGGGGTGAAGCGGTGCGGAGAGAATCTGCGGAGTTGGGGTTGAGACGGGGGCGGGGTGCGGTTTCAACTCAGCCAAGACACTTTGCTATAAACCCGCTGCAGCGGAATTTCGCACGCGACGGACTCGAGCGTCACCGTTGCGTCCAGAGCGTCGTACATTTCGACCAGCCACTGGTCACCCGTGGTGCGCCGATAACACTCGACATGCGGATTCTCAGACTCGACCACCACGTATTCCCGCAGAGTGGGAATCTGTTTGTAGAAATTGAACTTGGCGCCCCGATCATAGTCGCGGGTGGATTCGGACAGGACCTCGACAAGCAGGATGGGGTTGGTCACGGTGTCATTACGGTTCTTGACCAGCTCAATCTTGCCGCAGATGACCATCACGTCGGGATAAGTGTACAAGCCGCTGCGCTCGATGTACAGGCGCATGTCACTGTTAAACACGCGACAGGGTTGCGCAGCTAACCGTGTGCCCAATTCAATGGTCAAATTGACGGCCACCAAACTATGGTCAGGCGTTCCTCCTGCCAGGGCAAAGATTTCGCCGTTGTAGTATTCGCTCTTGTATTCTGCGACTGTTTCCATGGCCAGATATTCGGCGGGGGCAAACGTTTTCTTGATCGGTCGTAACATGGGTACCTCCTCACTTTTGCTGCAAGTATAGCACACGCTCTGATGAGGGTCAACGACGGCGTGATCTCAAGCAGCCCGCGGCCTGGGCAGTTACGCCTTCAACTTTCAACCTGGAACCTTCAACCCGCCGGCCCCCTACGGCTCCACGTACAAATACTGCACAACCAGCCGGCGATCCAGGTCCAGGAAGCCATTCAACGTGAACGGCTGCACCGGGCGCGCCAGTTGGAACATGAGCACGTCCCAGACCGACGGCCGCCGGCGATACTCAATAATCCGTGGCTCCCCCTCGATCCCACCCAGATCGGCCGCCGACCGGATCGCGTCTGGCAGGTTGCCCAGCTCGTCTATCAGCCCCAGATCCAACGCCTGCCGGCCTGTGTACACACGACCGTCGGCCAGCTCGCGAACCTGCTCGTGGGACATGGATCGCCCTTCGGCCACCACGCCCACAAACTGGTCGTATGCTTCGTCGATGATCGCCTGCCACAATGCCTGCTCTTCGGGGGTCATCTCGCGGAAGGCGCTGCCGGCGTCCTTCAACTTCCCGCTCTTGATGACCGTGACATCGACCCCCACCTTATCCAGCAAATCCTGCGTGTTCATGATCGTCGCAATCACGCCGATGGAGCCGGTGAGAGTGGCGGGGTTGGCCATGATTCGGTCCGCGCCGGCGGCGATGTAGTATCCGCCCGACGCGGCCAACTCGCCCATGGAGACGACCACCGGCTTGTCGATCTCGTCCCGCAGCGCCTGGGAGATTTCATCGGAGCCGACAACGCTCCCGCCAGGGCTGTCGATGCGCAGCAGGATCGCTTTCACATCCGAGTCCTTCTC
>JBHHTZ010000521.1:0-3442 GCA_046753605.1 Anaerolineae bacterium | reverse complement strand
AATACCTGGACATCGTGAAAGAGGACATCGAAGAAGCCCACAAGCGGGCCAGTCCCGTAGATCGGTTCCTGAGCAAGAAACGGAGGTAACGATGAGCGAAGACAAGACCCAGTGGACTACCCGAGAGTTGGCCGACGAAGCCACGAGACGCGGCCGGCCCGTCTCACGCGAACACGTGAGACGTCAGTGTGTCAGCGGCGCGTTGAGGGCAACGTTCATAGGCCGGCGCTGGCTGATCTCCGACTGGGTAGCTCAGCGATGGTTGGAGCAATGGCTGGAAGAGGGTTAACGCTCTCTTTTTTCGAGCAGGGGTGGCATAAGACACCGAGGGAGGTGCTAACGTGCAACGTATGAGCCTCGTACAGCCGGCCTTGTGGCTGGCTCTAACTCTGGCCCTGGTGGGCAGCCTTCGCCACGTGGCCTGGGCGTTTGCCACGCTGGAAGGGGGCGACCTGACAGCCGGCTACATCCAGGCTGTGGCGGTGGACGTCGGGCTGGCGGCCCTGGCGTATGCGATACATCACAGGCGACGGGAGCGACGTCCAAGCCGTGTCTTGTGGCTGGGCGTGGTGGTGTTTAGTGGGATCAGCGCGTATGCCAACCTGTTGCACGGGCTGTACTTCGCGGCGGATCTCGGGCTGTCCACCTGGGGGATGGCGAGGCCGTTCATGCTGAGCGGGGTGTTGCCCGTGCTGGTGGTGTACCTGTCCGAGATCGTCTCTAGCGACGTACAGCACGCTGTCAAGGTGGCGGAGCGGGAACGCAAGAAGGCCGAACGCCGGCAGCGTCGGGAGACGCCCATCTCAGAGGCCGGCGCTGGGTTCCCGTACCCCATCGAACAGGCGCGGACACTGCGAGAAGAACAGCGGGAACTCAGCAAGGCCGAAGCGATGGACAGGATGCTGGACATCTGGCGCGAACGACCCGACATCGGCATGACAGAACTGGCCGGCCTCGTTGGACGCAGCCGAACGACGTGCTATGCCTATCTTGACGAACTGGTGGGCAGTGGGCGAGCAGTGAAGACGGAGGACGGTGTACGGGTGGTGGACGGCAACGGACATCGGACAGAGCCGATAGCAGTGGGGGTGAACGCATGAACCGACGATACAGCAGCGCCTACACGGGCGCGTGGGAGGTTCCTGTAGACGACGAACCGAGCATGAGGCACTACGTGAGCATCACGCCGGCTGGCGTGGCCCTGGGCGATCTGGTGGCTATCGTGAGCTACACTGCTGTAGGCGGCCTGATCCTGGCGCTGGTGGCCATCCTGACGCTGGTGGGCCTCGTAGACTGGGAGTTCTGGCGCGCCTGGCGCTGGGGGCTGGCCCTGGGCCTCGTTCCCCCCGCGATCGTGGGCCTGTTGTTCCTGCGCCTGATCGTGGCCCTGGTGAACGCGGCGCTGGAACGTATCCTGGGGCGCGATCTGGACGACTCAGGCGACGTAGGGGACGTTCCACCCACGGAGGTACGGCTGATCCCGATAAACCGCTCTGAGAAGCTGATAGAGGGCGTGGATCCGCGCGATCTGCGCTACTTCGTGGAGATGCAGGAGCATCGAGGGAGCGGGCAGAAGTCGTGGCGGGGGGTTCCGTTGCCCAGCGGCCGGCGCTGTGACGACCGCTATCACACTAAGATGATCCAGGCCCTGGAACGCGCCAGGGTTTGGGAGGGCCGCGGGCCTCGAACAGCCGGCAAGTTGCAGGGCGAGATCGAGCAGGTGATCGGCCTGCTGGGGCTAGATTCGTGACATAACCATCTGCCTGCCCTGCCGTGCCTGCCAACGGGTACGGGTTGGCAGATGGTGGCAGACGTTTGAGTAGGGGAGGGAGACACAATGAGTTCCGATTTTGACGCGGAGATCATCGAGTTGTTTAGCAGCCTGCGTGAGGGTGAGGACCTGGAGGACGACGGGACCACGGCAGAAGAACAGTTCATCTGGCTGTTGGTCGACTGGCTCAGTGACGCATTGCGCGGTGTGGCAACGCCTATGCAGGAACGGTTGCTCACCTTGGGTCCCTACGTTCTCAGTGGCGATCCTGGCGATCTGGCGTTGGTGGACAAGCGCAGGCCATAGATTCCATAGGGGGAGGTTTTGACATGAGGCTCAGTGACGCACTGAATGACTTCAAGGCGGCTGTAACCGGCGTTCTCTCGCCGAGGACGGTGGAGTGGTACGCGGAGCGGCTTGGGAGTCTACTGCGCTACCTGGGGGATGATGTAGACGTGAATGACATCGACACACGAGACCTGCGTCGTTGGAGGGCCGCTCTGTTGGCGCAAAAGCTACGCTGGGAGAATCACCCTAAGCGGCCCACGCAGAATAGCGGGCTCAGCCCGTACACCGTGGCGGGCAACGTTCGCGCGGCGCGGCGTCTCTTTTCCTGGCTGTACGAAGAGGGACAGATCGCTGCGAACCCAGCGCGTAGGCTGGAAATGCCGGCGCTTCCCGACCGTGAGCCGAAGGCTATCACGCGGGAGGACCTGGAGGCCATGATTGAGGCGGCAAGGGAGATCGGCGCCCGTGAGTCGGCGCTGATCCTCTTTCTGGCCGACACTGGCGCGCGGCTGAGCGGCGTGACCGGCCTGAGACTCGGAGACCTGGACCTGGGGAAGCTGCAGGCGGTGGTCTACGAGAAGGCGATCGGCCGCGGTGGCCACGGCAAGGCCCGCTTTGTGTTTTTCACGGAGCGGACCGCCGAGGCCCTGCGCCGATACCTGGAGACCAGGCCGGCGATTGACTCAGACCGCGTGTGGATCGGCCGGCGTGGACCGCTGACACGTGACGGCATCTATCGGTGCCTGAAGCGTGTGGCGCTGCGGGCCGGCGTGACGGGAAACTGGAATCCTCACGCCTTCCGCCACTTTCGAGCGAAGGCGGCGTTGGAAGCCGGGGCGGACCTGGCCACGACATCGCAGATTCTGGGGCATTCCAGCATCGTCGTAACCGCTAACTCCTATACCAGGTGGACATCGGGCGAGCTGGGCGAGCGGGCGAGGCGTTACTCGCCCTTCGCCTAGCAGGGCACCTCGAGACCGGCCTGCCCGTCAATGCGATGGGTGGGCCGGCCTTTGCTTTGACGGCCACTTCCCCACCTGCTATAATCTACAGGGGTACAGCCGTACAGACACAACGAGGGAGTGAACCCATGAGTGTGGCAGTCGTGAAACTAACGATCAAGCTTCCCGAAAGCTTGCGACGGCGAGCTAAAGCAGTAGCAGCACTCCGAGGCGATACCGTCTCGGGGGTGATTCGTGATGCGCTAGAGGAGTACATCTCCGAGGCGATGGAGGAAGCCGAAGACGTGCGAGCTGTGGAGGAGATCGAGGCGCGCATAGCGGCCGGGGAAGAACGAACCTACTCCCACGCGGAGGTTTGGGCTGAGATCGAGGCCCTGGAGGCCCAGGGTGCCCTATCACCTTAGCTACACGGATGAGGCAA
>JBHHTZ010000520.1:0-3447 GCA_046753605.1 Anaerolineae bacterium | reverse complement strand
CTCATGGACGGGCTGACGCCGATTCTCGGTCTGGATGTGTGGGAGCACGCCTATTACCTGAAGTATCAGAACAAGCGTGGCGAGTACGTCAATGCCTGGTGGAACGTGGTCGACTGGCCAGAGGTGGCACGCCGCTACGAAGCTGCACGCGGTTAGTACCTGACTGATTCTGAGGGCTTGATGTAGGGGCGATCCCTTGCGGTCGCCCCTACAACCGCTGGATTCTACGACTGGAAGTGGGCGAACAGGAAGGGAGTCGAATTGAGCACCCTCCCGCGAGGCACTAGCGATAGGGCGCCAACTCCCACCACACGTGAACACTGGCTTCGCCAGTGGCCTCGAAATATTCCACGCGAATCTCGTGGGAACTTCCTGACAGTTCCACATCGTGACGGTTAGTCACCGGGCCGGTCTCGTACCACTCATCGATTACCAGCCGGCTGTCAGCCCACACCCGCACGCCATCGTCGTGCTTGGCGAAGAAACGATACGTGGCCGTCTCAAAGCCCCGCCGATCCGTCCATCGCACCGAGAAGTCGTCTGGGCCGATCTCGTCGGGGCCACCTTTTCCCCAGTCGAAATCGATGTCCGCATCATCTCGCACGAAGGCCGGCTGGCCCGATAGCGACCGATTGGCGTAATAGGCGCCGCGCCAACTGGTATACGCATCCAGGTTCTCCCACCACACGTGTACTTCGGCCTTGCCGCCGCCCTCGTAGTACTCAACGCGAATCTCCCGCTCTCCACTGGACAGGTAGATGTCACCCACATAGTCCTCTTCGCCGGTGGATGTGTGCCATTCGTCGATGAGGAGCCGGCTGCCCACCCACACGCGGACGCCGTCATCCGCCTGGGCGTGGAATCGGTGATTGCCGGCGTCGAACGGCGCGATTCGGGTCCAACGAGCCGAGAAGTTGTCCGGGGGAACCTGGGGGGCCGGGCTGCCGCCTCCCCATTCAAAGTCTACATCGATGTCATTTCGAACGATCACCGGCGTCCCCAACAGCGACGGATTGTCGTAGTATGCGGCTCGCCAATTCGGGTATCGACCCAGATAGCGCCACTGAAACCTGATCGTGGCGTTTCCGCCGGCGTCGAAGTACTCCACGCGAATCTCAGTCGATCCTTCGAGAACTTGCTGAAACTCGTAGGGCGTGACCGAGGTGACTTTCCACTCGTTCAACACCAGTTGATCGTCGATGAACACGCGCACGCCGTCATCCACTTCCACGTCGAATTCGTAGCCGCCGGGCGGGAAGTCGATCTGGCGGGTCCAGCGCACGGAGAAGGCGTCGGCCGGTACATCGGCGGCCGGCGCGCCCTGTCCCCAGTCGAAGTCGATGACACTGTCGTCGCGAACCCGCTTCGGGTCGCCGGAGAGCGTCGAGTTGTCATAATACTCGCCCCGCCAACCCTTGAATGTGGGAGTGGGCGTCGCTGTCGGCGGGGACGTTGCGGTCACGCTGGGAGTCGGTGGCGGCGCGGTTTCGGTTGGGCTCACGAGGTACAGTCGGACGCTGGCGCGGCGCCGGCCGTCGGGGCTCTGGGCGATGACAACGGCATCCATGCTGGTCCAGCCGGCGGGCACCGTAAGGGTTGTGACGAAGGCGCCCTCCGCGTCGGCCATGCCCCGGCTATCTGTCATCTCGGCCTGGTCGATGGTGGCGCCGATGCCAACGCTGATCTCGTCGGCCGGCTGCCAGCCTGTCCCGCGAACCTCAACCGACGTACCTGGTTCCGTTACCTCTGGCACCAGGCGGATGGACGGAACGCTGACGGGGGTTGTTGGGGTGGGTGCGGCGGGTTCCTCTGCTTGCGTCGGGATTGGGCTGGTCGTTGGTAGGCCGGCGGTGTGTGGTGTGCGCGTCTTCCGATAGGCCTCGACCATGGCGGTCAGGGTGGCGCCCGGCGGCGGTGTCGGGAGGCTCACCGTGACGGTGGCTCGCACCGTCGGGCGCGTTGGCGCCGGCGCCGTGGGCGTCGGTCCCGTTCTAAACGCCTGGCAGCCGAGAGCTGCCAGGCACAGGAAGAGCGGACCAGCGACGTGCACAACTCGGTCTTTCCAGCTATCGAGCCATCTGGCGCTTGCTTGCTTCATGGTGCCCTTGCCGGCATGTTCACTACTTTTTTATCAGGCATACAGACCCTTGCGAAGTTTCACCTGACTATATTATACCACATGCCAACAAGAAAGCCGGCTCTTCCGAGCCGGCCTATGCCTTGCATCTCACCCATGAGGGGGCATGTGCGCCCCCGTCGGCTGCTGTTGTTACTCTTTCACCAAGGTGTACAAAGCCTGGTTGCCGGCGAAGAACTCAATATCTGCGATGCTGTAACCTTCGCTGAGAAGGTTAGCCAATGCCTGGGCGCAGTCAGATCTCAAGGAAACGGTAGCTGCTCCGACGCTGCGACTGATGCGTTCAACGGTAAGCCCATCCTGGAGGCGCCCCAATGGGATACACGTGAAAATCACCACTTCCGTGCTTCCGGGTCCCTCGGCCGATTGAGCGTAGATGCTGTTGCTGTGTCCCGCGCTGCTCGCGAGCAACGCCAACACGACGAGCAGGACGGCCAGGAAAATCCCACCAGATCTCTTCACTTTGTAACTCCTTCCCCAATCCGCAACGTGCATTGGTCCACGTTAATTGGGATGGCGCCACGGCCTCGATCTTACGCGGAGGGGCTGGCGGCCACATCGGGCGAAGGCTTGCCACGGTTCAGGTACCGGGTCAGGTATCGGCTGATGATTCGGTCGCCGAAGATCCAGCATAGGTGCAGGATTTGTCGGTGATGGAAGGGGCCGTAGGCCAGCCGGGCGAGCCGGGTTTTCAGCGTGAGATCGCGCCCCAGGTGGCTGTTCAGCACGCGCTGGCGGTAGCCGGCAAAGCCGAAGTCGCCGTGAGTGAAGGCGTGTACAAGCTCCTGGGCCGCCAGGCCGCCGTACACTAGCGCGTGGGAGATGCCCTCGCCGAAGAGAGGGTCCACGCCGGCCGCGTCCCCAACCAGCAGCACGCCCGGCACAGCGAAAGTCGCCGCCCGATCAAACCAACGTTCGGGATGCCCTTTCAGTTCGTAGTCTGCCAGGCTGCGCCGGCGCGCCCGAAGGGCCTGCTGAAGCGCCTGTCGCAGGTCGCCGTGAAGATGTGGGTGGACTCGAGAATCAAAAACACCCCGATTCATGTGCGCCTGGCCGTTGATGAGGCTGGGAAAGTCCCACACGTATCCCTGGACGCCGTCAGGTACGCAGTCGAAGTCGAAAACGGCTGTATGATCGACGAACTCCGGCGTGTTGTTAGGATCTTCTGGTGTCAGAACTTCTATCAGGCGCGAAATACGATTCGGCGACTGGTTCAGTCCCATTCTCTGCCGAACCGTGCTATTCGCGCCGTCTGCCGCGACGACGGCACGAGCCTGGAGCTTCCCCTGGGTGGTTTCAACCTCCATGAC
>JBHHTZ010000519.1:0-3470 GCA_046753605.1 Anaerolineae bacterium | reverse complement strand
ACAACGGGCAATGCGTACCCCGATTTTCAGGGGGATAGGGCATATCCTGCCCACACCGGCAATCAGTATGCCTCGCTGTTTGGAAATGGCACTATTTATCAACTGGTGGACATTCCGGCGGGCGTCACTGCGGCGACGTGGCGCTTCTGGTGGCGCACCAGCGGCGGACTGAGCCCGACCGCCTCGCTGAAGCTCCAGGTGCGGGATAGCAGCGGCAGCCTGCTCGAGACTGTGGCCACACTGGACGATAGCGGACCCACCGGGTGGGCGGAGTCGCCGGCCTTCGATTTGAGTGGTTATGCCGGCCAACAGGTACGCATTACCTTCAAAGCCAGGAGCAACTCAGGAGGCGGCTCCAGCTTCTTCTTTGACTTGGACGATGTGACGCTTGAGGTATCGACATCTCCCGACCTGGATTTCAACAACAGCGGCGCGGTGGACCTCGGCGATGTTGAGATGATGGCCACCTATTGGGGTAAGCCCAACACATTTTACGACGCCAACGGTAACGGGATTGTGGATGTGGTAGACCTGATGTACGTGGCCGGCCACCTGACAGGCCCGTAGCAACCTCTGGCGAAACGGCCGAGGTCTCCACGACAGAGCTCCAAGAGCATGGCTGACGACCCAGGCCGGCCAACCCCTGCGAAGGTCAGCGGTAGTCTTCAGACGAAAGGCGACTTCCGAGCCACGAGCTGCGCTGCCATCAGGATCGCCCGCAATCTTCGCGAGGATTGCTCATCGAGCGGGTCATGACGCCTTCTTTGACCCCGCCCGCTCCAGGTTGAGAGCCAGCAGCCGGCCCAGAATCTCCTCGTCGCTCAGGTCGTGGGGCCAGCCGTAGGCATCCTGCACGGCCTTGTCCAACTGGCGATGCGCCAGGTCCAACCAGGTGGGGCGCTGGTTGTACAGGTTGGTGAGGGCACGCTTCTTCAGCTCTTTCTCCGTAGCACCCTCTGGGAAGTAACCTATGCACCATCCCGACGTTTTTCGCAACTTCGCTATCGGGTAGTCTCCCCGTTGGGTGTTGGTACTCTATTCTGGCGGGGTTTTGCGCTGAAACTCTAATTGTGATAGAATCTATGTGCTAAATCTTTCTTTCACAAGCCCGGCTGGCCGACGAATCCATTCGCCGGCTGATACCAGAAGCGCGTTTCCAACGCGCTCGCCGGGTGTGTGGCTAATCCGTCTCAACAGATTTGGGGTAGCAGGGGGGCGATTCATGATACCGTTGGCAATTCTATGTCAAGTTGAGCAGATTGTGCCCGATGGCTGTCTTGCTTGCCGGCGGACCGGTCGGGCATGATGAAGTTTCAAGAATCCATCGGGCCGCCGCCGCGCCCATGTCATCCCTTCGACAGGCTCAGGAAAGGCGAGGCGCAACGCAGAACTTGACATAGATTGGCCAACAGTATCATTCATTGCTCGCCAGTGCTTGCAAAGAGCCTGCCGAAGTGAACGAACAACGCAAGGTTCCGGATAAAATCAAAAACATCCTTGACAACCTGCCGGCCAAGCCCGGCGTCTACCTCCTGGAGGATGACGCCGGCAAGGTGCTGTACGTGGGCAAGGCGGTCAACCTGCGTGCCCGCGTGCGGTCCTACTTCCACAAGTCAGCCGGCCACAACTCGAAGACCCATCACATGATGGCGCACGTGGCCGGCATCGACTTCATCGTCACCGGATCAGAGCTGGAGGCCCTGATCCTGGAGATGAACCTGATCAAGCGCCACCGGCCCCACTACAACATTCGGCTCAAGGATGACAAACGCTACCCGTACATCAAGATCACCTGGCAGGATGACTTCCCCAAGGTCTTCATGACCCGACGCATGCGTCAGGACGGCGGCAGGTACTTCGGCCCCTTCTCCGCTGCCTGGGCCGTCCACGAGACGTTACACACATTGCGCAAGATCTTCCCCTACCTGACCTGCGACCGCGCCATCACTGGCCAGGATGAACGCGCGTGTTTGTATTACCACATCGGGCTGTGCCAGGCGCCGTGCATCGGCGTGGTGAATCGAGAAGAGTACCGGGCGATGATTCAGGGGCTGTGTCATTTTCTCGAAGGCAAGACGGAGCAGATTCTTGCGGACCTGCGGCAGGAGATGCAGGCCGCTGCTGAGAGCCTGGAGTTCGAGCACGCGGCGGCCATTCGCGACAAACTTCTGGCCATCGAGCGCGTCACCGAGCGCCAGAAGGTCGTTTCGCCAGAACTAGAGGACCAGGACGTCATCGCCCTGGCTCGCGACGAAGCGCAGGCATGCGTCCAGGTGTTCTTCATCCGCAACGGCAAGCTCATCGGTCACGAGTACTTCATGCTGGAGGGCGCCGAGGGAGTGGAAGCTCGAGGCGTGGTGACTTCCTTCGTCAAGCAGTTCTATGACGAAGCGGCCAGCATCCCCCCCCAAATCCTCGTCCAGGATGAGATCGACGAGGCCCGGATCATCGAAGCCTGGCTCCGCGACATGCGGGGCGACAAGGTGGCGATCCGCGTGCCGCAGGGTGGTCAGGATCAGGCCCTGGTCGAAATGGCGGCGGAAAACGCAGTCGAAACACTCCACGCCCTGAGCGCCCAGTGGCGGGTTGACGCCGACAGGCAGGTCACGGCCGTTGCGGAGATGCAGGAAGCGCTGTCGATGGATCGACCGCCGGCCCGCATCGAGTGCTACGACATCTCCAACATCCAGGGCACGGCCGCCACCGGCAGCATGGTGGTCTTCGCCAAGGGGGCGCCGCGCAAGAGCGACTACCGGCGGTTCAAGATTCGCGGCGTGGAAGGCGCCGACGACTATGCCATGATGCAGGAGGTCCTGCGCCGGCGGTTCCGCCGATTGGTCGCCCAAAAGCAAGAGACGAAGGCCGAGCCAACCACCAAGGCCGACGGTGCTCCCGCTGTGTCAGCGTCCAGCGCCTGGACCATCGCACCAGACCTGGTCATCGTCGATGGCGGGAAAGGCCAGTTGAACGCGGCTCTGGAAGTCATGCAAGAACTGGGCGTGGACCACATTCCGATCATTGGCCTGGCCAAGCGCAAGGAGGAGATATTCAAGCCCGGCGACCCGGACCCCATCCTGCTGCCGCGCGACTCCCAGGCCCTATTCCTGGTACAGCGCGTACGGGACGAGGCGCATCGGTTCGCCCTGAACTACCACCGCCGGCTGCGTCGCAAACAAAGCATCGCGTCGGTCCTGGAGGAGGTTCCGGGTATCGGCCCCAAGCGCCGGCGGGCTTTGCTGAGGACTTTCGGCTCTGTGGAGGGTGTCCGACAGGCATCGCTTGAGGAACTGCTGGGTGTTCCTGGTATGAGCAGGCCGGCCGCCGAACAACTCAAGACCTACTTGTGAGGATCGAGCATGTCCAGTCAAGCGAAGTTCCCGGGCCAACATCGGGACGAAAAGGTTGTCTTCAAAAAGCGGCGTCACTGGTACATCCTCTTGAAATGGATCGTGCCACCCGCCGCCCTCTTC
>JBHHTZ010000518.1:0-3474 GCA_046753605.1 Anaerolineae bacterium | reverse complement strand
CCGTCTATCTGTGGGACGCCGCCGGTAATCGTGTTGACGAATACCTCTATCCCTAGCTGCCGGAGCAGATCAGCCGGCAGATCGCCATCGCCGAATGTCGTCACCGTGTGGGTCTCTTCCTCCGCCAGCCCTGGGAACAAGCGATAGAACGGTACAAGACTCAATGTCGTTCACCTTCTGAATGCCCTCGCTGATGTGAACAACCGGATTGCCAGGATAGACGGATCGGCCGCTTTTCACAGAAATCCGTTGATCCTGGTGATCCGTGTTCTTCACCCCGCGGATTGCTCGGACGCTCGGATCATTGGCTCATCCCCATAACTGGCTTGCACCCAACCCCTCTACATGCTACAATCTGACTCGTCAGATGTCTCCATCATAGCCGGCGTCGGCTGGCGGTTGCCCCAGAACCCACCGGCAGAGGCGTTTTGCGTATGCGGCAATCATACTGTAACACACTGTGTTGAGCACAGCAACCTCCTTTTCCTACATAATCTCTCTGGAATGCCATGCCCAACAGTAGTGACACGCCCACCACGATCTACATCTCAGCCGCCCCGGGCCTGGCAGCCGAACGGGACGCCCTGGCGCGCACGATTGCCGAGCTGCCCGTGACCCTCGCCTGGCGCATCTTCCAGACGCCGGCAGCGACCGAGACCCTTGACCGCGAGGCGGTGCAGACGGCCGACCTACATCTGCTGGTCATGGGCGCCGACATTCGAGCGCCGGTCGGGCTAGAGTGGGACAACGCGCGGCGCGCCGGCCGGCCTTCAGTAGCATTCCTGAAGCAGAGCGTGGTGCGCACGCCGGCCGGCCAGGTCTTCGTGAACCAGGCCGGCGTCGAGTGGCATCGCTTCATCGACGCCGCCGACCTGGGCCGGCAGGTACAGCGGCTCCTGGCCGGGCACCTACTGCGCCACGCGACCCATTACGCGCTGACCCTGACAGAGGTAGAGCAGTTGGAAGCGCTACGGGCAATAGAGGCCGGCCAGGAGGCTGAGGAGCTGGCGGCGGGCGAAGGCGCCGATAGCAGCGCCGTCATCCTCTCGCGCGAGCGCTTTGTGCCCCGCGAGGGGGTCATTGTGGACGATAGGTGACCGGCACTTGCACGCCTGATCTCGACGCGGCCACTTCAAGGGCCGGCACGGGCACCATCCTCGTCAGAATCGGCGCATAAGTGCCGGTCACCTCGATGACCTCAGTTTGACAAAAACGCCAAGCTCACGTAGAATAACCGGCACAAAGACACTGAACCGGAGGAGTAGGCGGTTCTGGGCCGTGGTAGAGAAGAGGGGTCACCGGCTGAAAGCCCCTCGCACCGCCGGCCGCTGAAGGTCGCCGGGGAGTCGGGTGGGTGAGGGCTAGATGGCTAGATAGCTGGAGGGCTAGATGGCTGGATGGCTGGTAGCTCACCTCGGGGCAGCCCGTTAACGCTGTCGAGTGCGGTGGGGTTTCCCCACCGAACCAAGGTGGTACCGCGTGAGACATGCCCTCTCGTCCTTGATGACGAGAGGTTTTTTGTTTCCTGAACATCAGGCGACCGGCTCGTTCAGCAGCGGAGGCCCTTCCGCCAGACAATACCCAATACCCAATATCCAATACCCGTAACATCGAAAGGTCTCGTCCAATGACAACAAACACACAGGCAGACATGCCCACCACCTACGATCCCCAGACCACCGAAGGCCGGCTCTACGAGTGGTGGGAGTCGCAAGGCTATTTCCGACCGGAGATGCAGTTCGAGAAGGGTCTGGCGTCGCGGGATCAGACACCGTTCGTCATCTCGATGCCGCCTCCCAATGTGACCGGCGAGCTGCACCTGGGGCATGCCATCACCGCGTCGCTGGAAGACCTGATGACCCGCTACAACCGGATGAAGGGCGTGCCGGCCCTGTGGGTGCCCGGCGAAGACCACGCCGGCATCGCCACCCAGAACGTGGTGGAGCGCGAGATCGCCAAAGAGGGCCTGACGCGCCACGACCTGGGGCGCGAGAAGTTCGTGGAGCGCACGTGGGAGTGGGTGCGCAAGTACCGCCACGTCATCGCCGACCAGCACCGCCGGCTGGGCGCCTCGTGCGACTGGCAGCGTGAGCGCTTCACCCTGGATGAGGGCCTCAGCCAGGCCGTGCGCGAGGCCTTCGTGCACCTCTATGACAAGGGGCTCATCTACCGGGGGAACTATCTCATCCACTGGTGCCCGCGCTGTGCCACGACCCTGTCGGACCTGGAGGTGGAGCACGAGGACGAGGAAGCCGGCCACCTGTGGTACGTGCGCTACCCCCTCGTCAACGACGAATGGCACGGGCCGGCGGCCGAGTGGGGATCCGGGCGCTGGGCCGAGGGCGCGACCGAATTCATCGAAGTGGCAACAACCCGACCGGAGACGATCCTGGGCGATACCGGTGTGGCGACGAACCCCAAGGATGAACGCTACCGGCAACTGGTGGGCCGCACAGCAGTGCTGCCGGCCCTGAGTCGCGAAATCCCCATCATCGCCGACCGGCGGGTGGACCCGGAGTTTGGCACCGGTGCGGTGAAGGTCACGCCCGGTCACGACCCCAACGACTACGAAATTGGTCGCGAGCACGGCCTGCCCATCATCAACGCCATGAACACCGACGCCACCATGAGCCGCGAGGCCGGCCCGTACGCCGGCCTGGATCGCTTCGACGCGCGACAGGCCTTGGTGGACGACCTGGAAAAGGAAGGGCTCCTTCTGCGGGTGGAAGATCACACCCACTCGCCGGGCCGCTGCTATCGCTGCCACACGTTAGTGGAGCCCCTGGTGTCCACCCAGTGGTTCGTGAAGATCAAGCCCCTGGCCGAGCCGGCCCTGGAAGCGGTGCGCGACGGTCGCATCCGCATCATCCCACAGCGGTTCGAGAAGGTGTACTACAACTGGCTGGAGAACATCCGCGACTGGTGCATCAGCCGGCAGTTGTGGTGGGGTCACCGCATCCCAGTGTGGTACTGCGACGCCTGCGGCAAAATGACCGTGAGTCGCCAGGACCCGACGGAATGTGCGCATTGCGGCAGCGCCGACATCCAGCAGGACCCGGACGTGCTCGACACCTGGTTCAGCTCCGGCCTGTGGCCCTTCAGCACCCTGGGCTGGCCCGACGACACCGAAGACCTGGCCTACTTCTACCCGACCTCGGTGATGGAGACCGGCTACGACATCCTCTTCTTCTGGGTGGCGCGGATGATTATGCAGGGGCTGGAGATGACCGGCGAGATTCCGTTCCACACGGTCTACCTGCATGGCCTGATCCGCGATGCAGACGGGCAGAAGATGAGCAAATCGAAAGGCAACGTGATTGACCCGCTGGACGTCATGGATGAGTACGGCACCGACGCCTTGCGCTTCACGCTGCTGACCGGTTCGTCGCCTGGCAACGACATGAAGCTGGCCTACGACCGGATCGAGGGCAACCGCAACTTCGCCAACAAAATCTGGAACGCCGCCCGCTTCGT
>JBHHTZ010000517.1:0-3481 GCA_046753605.1 Anaerolineae bacterium | reverse complement strand
CGGCATATCTGATCCTGGAGAAGCCGGCCAACGGCAGCGTCAGCCCCCAGGGCGTATCCGCTGCCGAGATCACCGAGCGACTGCGCACGGGGCGACACCTGCCGCAGTTGATCTTCCTGGCCGCCTGCCGGAGCGCGCAGCAAAGCACAACCGATGCTTTTCGCGGGCTGGGGCCTCGATTGGTGGTGGCCGGCTGTCCGGCCGTGGTCGCCATGCAGGAGCGCGTCGAGGTGGGCGTGGCGCGGCAGTTTGGCCGGCAGTTCTACTCCCAACTGTTGGAGCACGGGACGGTCGATCTGGCCGTTAACCGCGCCCGGCGGGCGGTGATGGATGACTGGGCCTGGCAGTGGGCGGTGCCGGTTCTCTTCATGCGTCTCCCCAATGGCCTGCTGTTCCGCCCTGCAGATCGGTTCCCACCCGAGGAGCGCCGGCCCTACAAAGGGCTGGCGCCCTACACACCGTTGGATCGCGATCTGTTCCAGGGCCGGAGCAGCGAGAGCGAAGATGTCTATCGTCGGATTCGGGAACATGCGGTGGTGGTGGTCTACGGCGAAGCCGGCGTCGGTCTCACGTCGCTGATGGAGGCCGGCGTGCGGCCCCGGCTGGAGCTGGATGGGGATCTGGTTGTTACCGTTTCAGAGTACGCAGGCCTGGCCGGCGAGGTGCGGTCGCAGATGGGCGTGCCGCTGCGCGTGCCGGGCGACGCTCCGCTGCCGGATGTGCTGCGGGCTGCGGCGGCCGAGCCTTTCGACCACCTGGTGCTGGTGTTGGACCAGTTCGAGCGCGCCTTCGATCTGCCGGCCGAGACCCAAGACAGCATCGTCGCAGAGCTGGCCGGCAGCCGCGAGGCGCTGGGCGACACGCTGCGGCTGGTTTTCGTCGTCCGCGAGGATCGGCTGGCGCGGCTCAGCGCGTTACAGGCCAGGCTCGAAGGTCTGATGCAGGCAACGGTGCGCATTCCGCCCCTGTTAACCGACGAAGCTGAGCGCGCCATCGTGGAGCCTTTGCGCGTGCTCAACTGGCCCGTGACCATCATCCCTCAGACGCTGGCCGCCAGGCGCATCGTGCCCGATCTGGCCGAGCTGTCCGACGGGACGGGGATGGTCGATCCGGGCGACCTTCAGATTGTGTGTGACTGGCTCTACCGCAAGGCGCTGGAGCCGGAAGCGGCCCACGCCATCACCGAGGATCTGTACGACCGCGAGAAGAGCGCCGACGGCATCATGGCCCGCTACATGGAGCAGACGCTGGAGACGAGGCTGGCTGACCGGCGTCCCCTGGCAGAGCATGTCCTGGCGACCATGGCGTCGCCTGGCGTCGGGCGCTGGGTGCAGCCGGAGCAGTTGCCAGCGAATGGTGCGTCGTCGGAGCAGTTGATCGGCGTGCTGGAGCGGCTGGCGGAGACCCAGATGCTGGTCGAACGGGCGATGAACGGCCAGCGCCGGTACGCCCTGGCCAATCAGACGGTGGCGGAGCAGGCGCGCCGGCTGGGTGGTCGGGAAGTGGAGCGCCAGTATCAGGCTGAAGCCGAGCTGGAGCGTGTCTGGTCGGCGTGGCTGGCGCGGGACGTGCCGGCCACGCGGGGGCAACTGCGCTACCTGGCCGAGGCCGGCGGGCACCTGACGCCGCCACCTGTGAGAACGCTGCTCCTCCTGCGCTCCGCCGTGGCACGGGATACGCCGGCTGCCCCCTGGCTGGACCGACTGCGCTCCGACGCCGGTCGCGCGCTGATCCGAGAATTGGAAGAGCCCAACGCCCCCATCCCGAAGAACCTCCGCAGCAGCCGCTCGACTCTGAACAAGGCCGGCTTGTTGCTGGGCCTGCACGACGCGGGTAGGGGCGAGGCAGGCCGGAGTGACGGAGCAACGGCAGGAGCAACGGCAGACCGACATACTCTACGGCCCTTCGGGTCGAGCCTCAGGACGAGGCCTGCCTCGCCCCTACGATCGGGGCAACCTGGAGATGAAAGACCGCCCTTTGGCCCGGTCGCCTGGTCAGCGGTGAGTCATTCCGACGCGGTGACACGGCAGACAGCGGCTCTGGCTCTCCTGGCAATGGATCGACACCGGGGGCTGGATCGGCTGGACTGGGCGCTGCGGGCTGTGGAGGCACGCGGGCTGCGCCGGCGACGTCGGGCCGAACTGCACGGCGCCCTGGCCGACGCCGATCCCGAAATCGAGAAGCTGAACACGGACCTTCCGGCGCTGGACCGGGCCGGCATCTGGTGGTGGCGCGCCCGACGACGGATCATCCGCGACCGCCACAGACTGGCCGGCTTGACCGTGGGGGGCGGGATTGGGGCCGGCCTGGGCCTGGCGCTGCTGCGCGGGATCACGGCGGCGCTCACGCGCCAGACGGTGGGCTTGCAGATGTCGGTGGAATTCTATCTTGGAGCGCTTTTAGGAGGTGCTGTGACCCTGGGCATGGCTCTGGCCGAACACCTGCTGCTGAAGCAGCACGAAGAGACGGGCGACGCGCCGCCGATCTGGCATGTGCCGTTCCACCCTGACCGGCTGCCGGCTGTGCTGGCTGTCGCGCTGGGGACCCTCTTTTTCGGGCTCGCACACCTCTTCGTGATCTTCTCGACGGGCAGTCTATCCCTCAGCGGGAAGTCGCTCCCCATCGAGATGGGGTTCGTGGCCGGCCTGGGACTTGGCCTGGGTCTGTATGGCCTGCCGTTGCGTGGAGCCGGCCGGCGACCGGGCATTGGCCGCTGGCTGCTGAGCCTGGGTGCTGCGGCCCTCATCTTCGTCCTGGTACACCGGGTTTTCATCGCTCTGGACTACATCGACCGGAGCATCCCCATCATCTGGGATGGCGGATTCTATCGCGCCGAACTCACGCGCTATGGAAACCTGGTATGGTGGCAGCGGTTCATGGATCGCTACCCGCAGCAGTGGTTCAACTTCGTGGCACAGCTTGATGCAGCTCTGGTGGGCATCGTACTGACCCTTGGGACCGCCCTCGGGCTGCAGAAAGCGGCCGAATGGCTGGCCAAGTGGCAGAGTCTTGTCGAGCGGGCCGGCGAGTAGGGAGGTAAGAGAGATGCTGAAAAAGAAAGAACGCATACGCGCAGGCTATCTTATCGCGGTACTGGGTGCGCTGGTGGCCGGCGCGATGCTTCTGGGCTGCAACCCGACACCGGCGCCACCGGCGGTGACGCTCCAGTTCGACGTCCGGCGCGAGCAGCCGGTGGTGCGGACCGGCGCGGCGGCTCCTCTGAGTCCGCTCACGGACAGCGCCTTTCATTCCCTGCCCGACGGCAACCTGGTCACGACCGATGCCACAGGTGAGGCGTTGCTTCGGTCCACGTTCGAGGGGGCGACGTGCCAGATCTATCTCTTTTTCGATGGTGGGTTGCGAAAGGCCGGCTGCCCAGGGTCCACCTTCACCGGCAGTAGCACCACCTGCCTTGAGGAGAGGTCCGCCGTGTACCGGGGATGCAGCGGGCACGTGATCATGACCCCCAGCGGGGAAGCGC
>JBHHTZ010000516.1:0-3481 GCA_046753605.1 Anaerolineae bacterium | reverse complement strand
GGCCATACCCTTCTCATCTGCGGCTGTCTGGTAAATCGCCAGCGCCTGTTCCCACAGCGCGCCGGCCTCACCCCATCGAGCGCTCTTGAGCGCGATCGTCGCCTGGTCGCTCAGCAACTGCGCTTCCAGGTCGGGCTGCGAACGCAGATGCGTCGCAATCACGTCTCGCGCTCTCTCCAGCCGCCTCCGGATCTCACCCCAGTAGCCCTGCCGGTCCAGGCTGCCCACCAGGGCGCTGGCACTGTGGGCGAACTGCTCCCACACTTGCGCCTGCTCCCACTGGTCCACCTCTTCTAGGCCCTCGTCCGGTGTTCTAAGACGCTTCTGGCCTAAGGCTTTCAAATGCTCCGCCGCCAAGCGGTGGATCGGGCGCAGATCTTCCGTCTCTTGCAGTTTGGCATAGGCGTACTGGCGCAGCAGGGCGTGGTAGGCGTAGCGGGCGCCGTCGAAATGGATCAGGGCGCGCTGGACCAGGACGTCCAGCATCTCATCGACGTCGGCTTCGGCGGGCAGGAGGGCTTCGGCGGCCTCCCACTCGAAGGGGATGGTGAAGGCGCTGAGGCGGGCGAAGAGGCGCTGCTGGGCAGCGGTCAGCCGGCTGTAGCTCACCTCGAAGGCGGCTTCGATGCCCTTGAGGGGGCGCTTCTGGAGATCGGCCCAGACGCGGCGGAGGCCGCGCTTCTTGAGCAGGGGCACGACCAGCGCCAGGGCCAGGGGATGGCCCTGCAGCCAGCCCAGCATGGGCGGGATGAGGTCCAGGTCGGCCGGCGCGCCCACCTTGACACCGGCAGTGCTGGCCAGCCGGTAGAACAAGGCGGTCATGGCCTGGTCCGGCAGCGGCTCCAGCTCAACCGTCGGCCATATAGCCTGTTCGAGATCCTCGCGGGTGGTGAGGAGCATCTGGCAGTTGTCGGGCAACGCCTCGACGAACCGGCGCACGGCGCGGTTGGGCCATACGTCCTCAGCGTTGTCCCACACCAGGAGGCAGCGGTCCTGCAACGCCGCCAGCGCCCAGCGCACCCGCTGCTCCTTCTCCTCCGGCGGGATCTGTTCCACCTCGGCCAGGCCGCAGAAGGCGCCGATGCGGTCCAGGAGGGTGTCCAACGCCGGCCCACCCTGGCAGCGCAGCCACAAGACACCGCCGGGGAAGCGCCACGATTGGCGATGGGCGATTTCGATGGCCAGCGCCGTCTTGCCGATGCCGCCGGCGCCCCAGATCACCACCGGGTGCCCACCCTTCAGGGCGCGGCCCACCTGGCGCATCTCCCCCGTCCGTCCCACGAAGATGGGGTTGGAGGGCACGCCGTACAGCGGGCTGGTGACCTGGGTGTAGCCGCCCGGTGTGCGACGGGCCAACTCTGCGCGGGCCTGGGCGAACCGCGCTTTAGCCGCCCGCAGATGCGCGATTTCCCCTGGCTGGCTCAGCTCCCCCACGCCGGCGATGGCCTGCTCCAGGCGGGCGATCTCGGCGCGCTCTGTTTTCATCTCGGCCCGCAGGCCGGCTGTGTCTTCCGGCAGAGGCCGGGCGGGATCGAAGAGGCGGTAGTCGCCGGAGGGCCGGCCATACAGGGCGGGGATGAACCAGGCCCTGCCGTACTTCGCCCGGACGAGGGGCTTGCGGGCATCGCCCACCGCCTCGATGACCGGTTTGCCGGCGGCCAGGGAGAGGGCGAACTGGCGGATGAAAGACAGGGCGGCGTCCACGCGCATGGAGACCTGCATGCCGATGGCCAGGGGGACGCCGGCGCGGATGAGGGCCGGGGCAGTGGCGGTCCAGATGGCGGCCCCCTCCCCCGGCGTGATGGCCCCCTCCCCCGGCCCCTCCCCCAACTCTGGGGGAGGGGAGACGGCAGGCGTCGGGGGAGGAGAGATTTGGGCGGATTGGCAGGCGCCCAGGAGGACCAGGCGGAGGTCGGTGTTGCGCAGGGCGGCGCCAAGTTCGGTGGCAAGGATCGGCGCGGGGTCGCCGAATTCGTCCTCGAACAGGAGTTGGCCGCCGGTCTCGGGGTCGTAAGCGCCGTGGCCGTAGAAGACCAGCACGTGGTAGCCGCCGGTGGTGGTGGCTTTGACCAGGGTTTCGTAAGTGGGCGGGCGGAGCAGGTCCACGATGACGGCGCCGGCTTCGTCCAGGGTGCGCAGGCCGTGGAGGAGTTCCGCCCTGGCCTGCTGGGGGAAGATGGGCGATGCGTCCAAAGGTTCGGAGAGCACCAGCAGCACGCGCAGGGGTAGCTCGGCCAGGGCCTCGGTGGGCGGGATGGCGCCTTCGGGATAGCGGCTGAGGGCGATGGAGGTGTCGGCCACCAGAAAGCGACCTGTGTGGTGGAGCAGCTCCCAGGGCATGGCCGCCAAGTGGTCGCAGCCGCCGCCGAAGTGCATCTCGACGGGCAGGGGCTGCCGGCGCTTCTCGGCCATGCTCAGGGCCACACCGAAGCCTCTGGCGATGCCGGGGCTAGCGAGCAGAGCACCGGCCAGGGCCTTGCCCACCGTTTCGGGCAGCCGCTTCAGGTCGCCCAGAGGTTGCAGGGCGGTCCGGGTGGCCGCGTCGGCGTCGTCGAGGGTGAAGCCCGGCTCCAGGGCACACATGATGGCGCGCCAGGTGGCCGGGTCGTAGGGCGGCGTGAAGTCGCCGTCGAAGTCGCCCACGCTGGGGCCGGCGAGGTCCACGCGGTAGGGGTGGCCGGCGGTGGTGCTGAACCGAATGGTGATTTTAGGGTCTGGCTGTGTCATGATAATCTGCTCGCTGTTAACATCTTGCCGCCCCAGCAGTAGGGCAGTGGATTTGACAATCCACCGCGAACACAAACCTAACACTCCTTCCGTTCCGGCGGGATCCCTTCGGCAGGCTCAGGACAAGCGCCAGATCCGCCGGCAGTGCCAATGTGGCCTGGATGGTCCGGCTTCGTTCACCACAAGCTTGACAATCCAGGCCGAACGAAGGTGTGATGGTAGATAAAGACTACTCTTCCTCCAGCAAGAATCCAAGCACACGGTCCAGGGTCTCTCTTGAGATACAGATGAGCTGCTGGTCCCTGTTGGTTTGCACATCTTGATCGGCCAGCCGTTTGTCGCCATGGATGAGGTTGCATCGCACTTGGTACACTAGTCGCAGCAAAGCAGCCATCTCACCCTTGTCCCAAGCTTTGGGCTCCACGCGGTCACACAGCCTCCGCTTTTCAGGCCGGCACGCGCCGAATTCGCATGTCTGTGGGTCTATCGCAGACTGCAAGTCCAACTGCTCTCGCAGGTACAACGTAGCTCCCTTGACCCATTCGTTAGGTTGCAGCAACCTAGAATCCCCTACTGGTTCGCCTCCAATGCACTCCAAGGAGACAAGTAGCGAAGCCAATCCCGAGACTTCGTCCCAGCGCTGTTGCAATCTTTGACCGACCGCAAGCACTTTCTCGTAGTCTCTCCCTTCTTCGAGGTCGTTATAAGCCCGGTTGAATGCCAGCCACATGACCAGAAAGGTTTCATAGACTGG
>JBHHTZ010000515.1:0-3493 GCA_046753605.1 Anaerolineae bacterium | reverse complement strand
CCCCTCTAACTCCCCCCACAGGGGGGGAGGACCCTTCCTGTCCTCCCCCCTCTGGGGGGAGTTAGAGGGGGGGGCATGGGCGTTGTCCCCACTTGGCTCTATCGCCACCCCACTAATTTGCGTTGAGCCCAAGCTTGTCGCGTGATAGTGTGAGGGTCGAATATCGGATGTCGAAAAGCCCAATGTTGGAGCACGTCACGGGATCGTGCATTGGAAGGGATCGGCGTTGCCGGCCACCGGGACAGGTTCCTCGCCACCCGGCAGGTTGTAGTGCAGTACCTGGACGCCGTCCCAACTGACCGCAGCCTGGCGTGGAGAGGCGCTGTCGGGGCGTTGGTACACCACAGCTCGCCGGCCATCTTCGGGCATCGGCATGGTTTCGGTGAGCATCAGGCGTGATGCCGTTTCGATCGGCTGCGGCCACCAGCCGGCTTCGTCCCAGGTGATCAGCCACAGGGTCTGCGTTTGGCCGTCGGGTGACATCTCCTGGGGCACGGCCTGGTTCAGAACGACGAGAACCTCCATCTGGCCATTGCCGTCCAGGTCTACGATGGCGGAGCTGGCGACGTCCAACGCCAAATCTCGCAGGAGGCCGGTCAAAGCTTCGCCAGACCCGCGGCCGGCATCGGGGTGGGTGTTCAGGTAGGCGGCTATCGCGAGGCCGGGGTACAGTACGCCGGCAGCGTCCATCGGGAAGCCAAGATTGCCGGCATTCTCGAAGTAGAATTGCTCGTGAAGGTTGACGTGCTGAACCATGGCCAGCCCGCTGGCCGCATCGCCATTCCCGTAACCTTCCAGAAACGCTGTGGCCATCTCGCTCAGCGAGGGGTCGGTCTTTGCCACTCTCGCCATCGCCTCCTGGGCTGCGCTGGCGTTGCCCCGCAGCGCCTCGAGCTCGCCGATGCGGAACTCGGCGTAGGCGCGCCAGTCTACCTGTTCCGTTTCCGACTCCTGCGCCAGGGTTGCGTCCTGTACGGCTCGCAAATAGGCTGCCTGCGCCTGATCGAGCTGACCTTTTCGAAATGCTGACTCTGCCGCGTTGACCTGCTCCCGGACAGTTGTGGGCGCACTCACCCTCGTCTGGTCAAGGATCAGAGTGCCGGCCTGCCAGCGGTAGGTCCGCGTCAATCGGGGATGGGGCAGCAGTTTGTGGTCATAAGGCCCCACCGCGGAACATGTCGTAACCAGGTCTGCGGATCTATCTCCTTCGACCAACTCCCAATCAGCCGCGCCGGCCCAGTCGCTGATGCCGGTCTGCAACAACGTTTTGAAGCCTTGCCCATCCCACCGGCTGATGGTGATGAGTGTATTCATGGCACTGGCGCCGACGATCTGAGTGGTCTGCACAATCTCGGGCACGCCGTCGCCGTCCAGATCGTCCACGCGTTCGAAGGCGATTGGGCCGTCTGTAATTGTGTCACCTGCTTCGGGGACCTGATACCCGACGAAGCCTTCAGGCAGGTCGCGGATGACGAAGCCAGGCAGGCCGGCGGCCGGAATCGAGACCAGGACGTCGAGGCGACCGTCGCCGTCGGCGTCGCTGATGGTGACATCGGATGTGGGCGTGGGAAGCGAGTCGAGCACGCCCCGGAGTTCGTCAATGACCGCAGGCTGGTGGTCGAGGGAAAGCCGGCGGTCGGCCCTGGTGTTGAGATAGGCAGCCAGCGCGCGCTGGCTGTCTTCTATGATGCTGGACTCGACAAAGGGGGTCTGGCCGAGTTGCCTGGCGAGTTGCCGGAAGACGGCATTGAAGTCGATGCTGGCTGTGGGCGACAGGGTAGGCCGGCCCGTGGTGGACGTGGCGGGCAGGATGGCGCGACTCGAAGTCGGCGTGAGTGGGTCGACGACACTGGTCGCCTGGCAAGCCACCATCAGCATCAACCCTAGTACAAAGAAACCTGGCACTAATCGTCGCATACGAACCTTTCCGGGGCGGTGGGCTTTCTTCGTCGGTCAGACGCTCCAGCACGATTTACAGTTCCGTTCGCACTAGTGCTCTGCATGACGTATAACCCAACGTCTGTTTCGTCATTTAGAAGCGGGTGATTCTGTGTGCATGACGCACGATGTCTCTCCGCGAAACCGACGATTGCCCGACGGTTCGCGCCGGGTCAGTAGCCAGTGAACAGTAATCAGTGATCAGTGGTCAGTGACCAGTGATCAGTCCGTGAGCGTTGGTGATTTGTGGAAAAGTAAGAGCCCGACCCAGGTACGACCTGGGTCGGGCTCTTTGATGTCGTGTCGCCTGTCGAGCAGGCGTCGTCAGTTCAGGTAGGCGCGGAGCCGCCGGCTACGCCGGGGGTGGCGCAGTTTCCGCAGTGCTTCCTGCTCAATCTGGCGGATGCGCTCCCGTGTCAGGCCGAACTTCTGGCCGACTTCCTTCAGCGTATACTCGTGGCCGCCACTCAGCCCGTAGCGCATGGTCAGGATGCGGGCTTCGCGCGGCGTTAGCGTCGATAGAAGGTCTTCAATCTCCTCCGACAAAAGCGTCAGATCGACCTCTTCCGACGGATCGGGCAGGTCGTCGCCTTCGATGAAGTCACCCAGTTCGCTGTCGTTGTCATCGCCAACGGGCTTTTCCAGCGAGAGCGGCTGCCGGGCGGCTTCAAGAGCCAGCTTCACCTGGGTGAGGCTCAGGTCAACCTCTTCGGCGATCTCCTCGGGGGTTGGCCGGCGTCCCAGCTCCATCTCCAATTCATGGGATAGCCGGCTCAGGCGCTGAATCCTATCCTTCATGTGAACCGGGATGCGGATCGTACGCCCCTGATCGGCCAGCGCTCGCGTGACCGCTTGGCGGATCCACCAGGTAGCATAGGTGCTGAATTTGTAGCCCTTGCGATAGTCAAACTTCTCGGCGGCACGAATCAGCCCCAGGTTCCCTTCCTGGATCAGGTCCAGCATGGGAACGCCGTGCCCCATGTACTTCTTGGCGATGCTGATAACCAACCGGAAGTTCGACTGCACCAATTCCTGGAAGGCGCCTTGCCCGCGCTGGACCTCGGCTTCCAGCCGGGCGCGTGTCGCGAAGTCCAGTTCATCGCCGGCCCTGGCGAGGTGTCGCTGTGCCTTTTCGCCGCGCTCCATACGCTTGGCGAGCTCGGCTTCCTGGTCGCGAGAGAGCAGGGGGATAGGGCGCACATCTCGGAAGTACAGGCTCACGGTATCGTCCGAGTCCACGAACTCAAGAGCGCCCTGCTCTTCCTTCTGGAGTGCCAGCTCGTGGAGCGACGTTACCTCGTGACCGTTGCCGTAGACATCGATGCCTTCATCTGCCAGAAACTCGAACACGCGGTCGAGGCTCTCCATACGCACATCAAACTGCGACGTCGCATCAAGGATATCGTCAACAGTCAAATGGCCTTTGCTACGACCTCGGTGCAACAACTCTTCGATTGTCTCAAGTGTTCCAGTCTGCTCCATATTCCTCATTCCAACCGTCAATCCAAATACAGCCCATTCATAGGATTGGTGTCATCTCAATAAGGAGGGGTGT
>JBHHTZ010000514.1:0-3498 GCA_046753605.1 Anaerolineae bacterium | reverse complement strand
GCCGCTGCGCGATTTTCTCACGGCGTTGGTGTGGGTGGCGGCGCTGGTGGGCCGGCGTGTGACCTGGGCCGGACATGAGTTCTGGCTGACCCGTGAGGGTGCGCTCGTTCCAGTCACCGCTGTGCCAAAACCCCAAGAGTTTCGAGGATGACTTCGCGTGTGTTGGCCCTTGTGGCTGCCGCTGGCCGGCGTTTCGTGGCACTGCTCGACGCCCTGGTGCGTCGGGCAGCCGGCATCTTCGAGTTCTCTGATGACCCTGCCTGCCTCCTCCGCCTCGGCCTGGCCCGCAGCCACGCCGGCGTGGTGCTCTCCGATGGCACAGTTGTCCGCCCAGGAGATTGGGTCGGGCAGTTTCATCTGTGGAATGAGCACATACCTCGCATGGAGGCCACGGGGCCAGACCTGACCTGGGGTGTAAAGTTCTATCGGGGAATGATGGGATCGCTAAGGATGCTTACCACCTATGTGGAGGCCGACGGGCGGTTCACCTCGGTCCCGGCATTCCACGGTGAGGTGGCTGTGCTGCAAGAGGAAGACGTGCCGGCAGCGGTCCAGCTTTTCAAGCGGCTCGGATTCGACACCCAAGAACCGCAGGCTCCGACGAACTGGCTGTGGCGCTTTGTCCGGTTTTGGGAGGGCCTGTACACCTGGTGGTTGATGTGGGCTTATCAGCCGGCCAGTTTGCAGCGCAGGTCCTTTCGGCATCTTGTGCGCTTCGACATGTGGATCTCTCGCACTGAACTGCTAAGGCGGTTTGGGTCGGGCAAAGAAGCAGGTACTGATGCCATGAGGAGATAGACTGCTGGCCCCCCCTCCTGGCCCAACCAGTGGACCTGACCAGCAGCCTGCTGGGTTGTTTGGTGTTGGATCTGGAGCTTGGATACGCCGCCCTTGCTGCTAGTGAGCAATTGCGAATTGGTATCCCCGTCCTCGAATCGTCCGCAGATAGAGCGGGCGCCTCGGATCGGGCTCAATTTTCTTGCGCAACCAACACACATGGACTTCCAGCGTCCGCGTGTCGTCAATGAAGCTCGTCTGCCAGACCTCTTGCATGAGGTACCTTCGGCTCAGAACTTCGCCGGCGTTTTTCATCAATACCGCCAGAAGCCGGCACTCCATGGGTGTCAGGTGGTGAGTGTCACGCTTCGTGACAACTTCACGATTTGTGACATCCAGCGAAAGACCGTTGATACGAATCGACGTTGACGGTCGTGCCCCGGTGGGCAGGGTAGTCCGTGGCACTTCTCTTTCCCCCTTCTATTCAATTGGGCCGCCATCGGGCAAGGTGATGGCGACTTATCCGGGCAGGTTGTGCATGTTGTAACGCGAATAGGCCGGAAAAGTTGCGGCCACCTCTGCAAGTTCGCCCTGATTCGCGTTACTCAGCACAGGTATTATGCCAGGAATAATCGCTTTTGTCAAGTCAGTCGAGTGTTGTTCTCGACCAGTTCGGCTTGCATGGACCAGGGGCCGGCCCACGTGATCTGCACATCTACAAGCTGCCCGCGCCAGTCGCGATCATCTTCGAAAAAGACCAGCTTGTTGGTGCGGGTCCGTCCGCGCCACTTGCCTTTGTGGTTGTCTTCCACCAGGACTTCGACCGTCTTGCCCAGAAGCCGGCTGTTGATCTCCCCCACAATCTGTTCCTGCAACTCATCCAGGGCTTTGCGCCGGCGCTCCTTCTCGTCGGGGGGCACGTCGTCCTCCATGATCGTGGCTGAGACGGTGTGGGGCCGGGGCGAGTAACAGGCGACGTGTGCTTTGTCCAGCTTCAAGTCGGCCAAAGCGTCGTACGTCTTCTGGAACTGCGCCTCGGTCTCGCCTGGAAATCCGACGATGATGTCGGTGTGGATTGCGACGCCGGGGATTTTCTCGCGGACCTTGTACACCAGAGCATAATACTCCTCGCGAGTGTATCCGCGCTTCATTCGTTTCAGGATCTCGTTGTCGCCGGCCTGAATCGGCGCCTCGATATGCTCCATCACCTTGGGCAGCTCGGCGACGGTCTCCAGAAGCTGGTCACTCATGTAGTTGGGGTGTGACGTCAGGAACCGGATGCGTTCCAGACCCTCGATCCCGTGGATGGCGCGAAGCAGATCGGCCAGGCGCGGTCCATCGGCGACGTCGTAGCCGTAGCGATCCACGATCTGGCCCAGGAGCGTCACTTCTTTCACACCCTGTGCCACCAGGGATCGCACTTCGGCCGCGATTTCGCCCACGGAGCGGCTGCGCTCAGTCCCACGCCGGTAGGGGATGATGCAGAAGGTGCAGACGTGGTTACAGCCGTAGACGATGGGGACATGAGCCGACACGAGCCGGCCTCGCTCGTGGGCCGGCAGCACCAGCTCGCCATCCTGAATCCCGTAGCGCTGGCGGACCTGTTCCAACTCTTCCTGCTGGGCAATCCGGTCGAGCGTCTCGGCCTTCAGGAAGTCGATGAGCGGCCTGGGCTCCGATGGCGGGATGAACACGTCCACGTACGGGAAGTGCTGCCGCAGCGGTGTTGGGTCTTTCACGCCGACCAGGCAGCCCATCAGGCCAATGACCGGCGGGTTGG
Organism: Anaerolineae bacterium; assembly: GCA_046753605.1. Taxonomy (GTDB): domain Bacteria; phylum Chloroflexota; class Anaerolineae; order Epilineales; family JAANWY01; genus JBHHTZ01. Next base: position 941 of record JBHHTZ010000514.1, on the reverse strand, counting down.
CGCGCTCTTTGAGGGGTTTGAGCGAGGTCAGTCGGCCATAAATCCTGTCCTCGGCCGATTGTCGAACCACGCAGGTATTGAGGACGACAACGTCGGCCTCTTCGATGCGGTCAGACCACCGGTATCCCAGCTTTTCCAGCTCCGATCCCATCCTTTGCGAGTCAGCCACGTTCATCTGACAGCCGATTGTCCAAATGTGGTACTTCATCGATACGGGAAACTCCTACACCAGGTATTTCACACTACAGCTCGTAGGCGGAAAGTATACCATGGCCGGCTGAGCCGGTCAACAAGGCGAGCCAGCGAGCAATTCATTCGTCGACTGCACGAAATCTGCGTGTTTCTTCGTTTAGATCTATAGAGGTCTATGATCGGCAAGAGCCCTCTCGCAGAGTTGATAAGGAGCACTCTGATGAGCGTCCTGCGGATTTCCTTGTTTGGGAGCGTTCGGCTGGCCCACGACGACCGGCCGTCCGAAATGAAGGTCACACGAACTGTCCAGGCGTTGCTGGCGTACCTGCTTCTGCAACGCCATCGCGCCCATCCCCGCGAGGTCGTGGCGGGCCTCCTCTGGGACGATCACAGCGAGGACCGGGCGCGCAGTTGCTTGAGCACCGCGCTGTGGCGGCTACGCTGCGCACTGGAGCCGGAAGGCATCCCTCGAGGGACCTACCTGGTAACGACGCCGGCCGGGGAGATCGGTTTCAACCACGAGAGCGATCATTGGCTGGACGTGGCAGTCTTCGAAGAGCAGGCTGGCCAAGTCCAGGCACAGCCCATCCACACGGTGGAAGCAGCCGACGTCCAGGAACTTGAAAGCGTCTTGCAGCTCTATACCGGCGACCTGTTGGAAGGTTTTTACGACGATTGGGCGTTGCGAGAGCGGGAACGTCTGCGCCTGTTGTACCTGAACAGTCTGGCATACCTCATGCGCTATTACA
>JBHHTZ010000513.1:0-3499 GCA_046753605.1 Anaerolineae bacterium | reverse complement strand
TGCTTGACACGCTCTATCACCTGTCCAAACAGCTCATCGCCACCGATGAACTGGAAGACGTGATGCACATCATCGCCCGCCACGCCGGCGAGGCGGTGCACGTAACCTTCTGCCGCATCGTGGTGTTGGAGCGCGATGCGTTCATCTGCCGCGCGGCTCATCCTACCCGCGTGCTGAATCGCGACCTGGGCGTGGGTCAGCCGGACCCGCCGCCGGCCTGGGCGCACTACCAGCGGGTGTTGGGCGAGCGCGAACCGCTGCTGCTGAGTCAGGACGACCCCACCCTGAGCGCGGCCGAGCGCCAGGCGCTGCTGCTCGACGTGGCGCAAACCCTGTGCCTGTGCCCCCTGCAGGCCGGCGACGAGGATATCGGCGTGTTGGTCCTGGGCGAGGAGCGCGGCCAGGCCCGCGAGCCGTTCGACGTCGACAAGCTGCGCCTGGCCCGTGCCATGGCCGACATTGCCGTCAGCGCCCTTCACCGGGCCATGCTGCACCGGCAGACGCGGCAACGGCTGGAGCGCCTAGACGCTCTGCGCACCATCGACACGGCCATCACTGCCAGCCTCGACCTGGAGGTCATCCTCAACGTACTGCTGGACCAGGTGACAGAGCGACTGAATGTGGACGCGGCCGACGTCCTGCTTTTCGACCCGAACACCCTGGGCCTGGAGTTCGTCGCCGGCCGTGGCATTGACTCGCCTGCGACCGGGTGGACCGGCCTCCGGCTGGAGGAGTGCCTGGCCGGCCGTGCGGTCCTGGAGCGACATACGATTGCAGATTTGAGATTGCAGGTTTCAGATTTGGAGCCCGAATGGCCCGAAATGTCAAATCTGAAACCTGAAATCTCAAATCTGCAATCTGAAATCTCAAATCTGCAATCCGAGGGTTTCGTGGCTTACTCTGCAGCGCCGCTGATCGCGAAGGGCGAGGTGAAGGGCGTTCTCGAGCTTTTCCATCGCGAGCCGCTGTACCCCGATCCGGAGTGGGTGAACTTCGTGGAATCCGTCGCGGCGCAGGCCGCCATCGCCATAGACAACATAAAGATGTTCCGGAACCTTCAGCGTTCCCACTCGGAAATCACTCTGGCCTACGACCATACCCTGGAAGGCTGGGCCCGCGCCCTGGAGTTGCGGGATGCGGAAACCGAAGGCCACAGCCGGCGTGTCACCAACATGGCCCTGGACCTTGCCATCGCCATGGGGCTGAGCGACGAGGAGCTGGTTCACGTTCGACGGGGTGCGCTGCTGCACGACATCGGCAAAATGGGCATCCCGGATAGCATACTGAGCAAACCCGGCGAGTTGGACGACGATGATTGGGACATCGTTCGCCTGCACCCGGTCCACGCTTTCGAGATGCTCTCGCCCATTCCGTATCTGAGGCCGGCGCTGGACATTCCATATTGCCATCACGAGCGCTGGGACGGCACAGGTTACCCACGCCGACTGAAGGGAGCGCAGATTCCTCTGCCGGCGCGCATCTTCGCCGTGGTGGACGTGTGCGACGCCCTCAGCACCGACCGTCCCTACCGCAAGGCGTGGCCCAGGGAGAAGGTGCTGGCTCATATTCGGGAGGAGGCCGGCAAGCACTTCGATCCGGAGGTGGTAGAAGTGTTTTTGGGGCTACTGGAGGGACAGTGATTGGATATTGGGTATTGGATATTGGGTATTGGATATTGGGTATTGGATATTGGGTATTGGGTATTGTGCCAAGTTCAATACCCAATACCCAATCTCAAATCTGAAATCTCAAATCTGCAATCAAATTGGGAGTGTTTATGGTGACGGGACCGCACAGTCAACTGCTCGACCTGATCCAATCCGCTGATAGGCGCGGCGCCAACGCGTTGATCGATGAATGGGCCGGCGTGCACGGCTATGAGCGAGCGGTAATCGAGCTGCTGGACCCTGTGCTCCAGGCATGGGGTGAGAAGTGGGCGGCGGGTGAAGAGGTGAGCCTGGCGCAGGGCTACATCGCCGGCAAAATCGCCGAAGATGTCCTCCTGCAAGCGGCGGCGGAACGTACCAAGGACCCCGCACCGGGGGCGCTGAAGGGACCGGTAGTCATGGGCAGCATTGAGGATGACTTCCACTCGCTGGGGCGCAGGCTGGTCACGACCTTTCTGTGCGCCGACGGCTGGGAGGTGTGTGACCTGGGCAACGATGTGCTGGCGTCGGAGTTCGTGGACCAGGCCGTCGAGATTGGGGCCAAAATCGTCGGCGCGTCGGCCATGATGTATACCAATGCCATGAACATCAAGAAGGTGCGGGCGGAGATCGACCGGCGGGGGCTGACGGGCCGGCTGCAACTGGCAGTTGGCGGGGCGGTGTTCGTGCTGCGCCCTGAGTTGGCGGCGCAAGTCGGTGGAGATGGGACCGCCAGGACCGCCATTGGTGCATCCGACCTCATGGCCGAGCTGTGGGACCGGGCAGAAGTCGCAGGAGGTGGAGAATGAACAGCCTGGAGCGCGTTCTGGCCACTCTTCAGGGGGAGCCTACCGACAGGCGGGCCGTCAGCCTGACCCTGAGCCTGTACGGGGCCAGGCTGACCGGCTGCCGGCTCACAGAATACTACACCAATCCTGTGGCGTACGCTCGTGGAGCGAGCGCCGTCATGGAGACTTTCCAGCCGGACATTCTCTTCGGGCCGTTCGCTCTGTGCCTGGAAGGAGAGGCCTTCGGCAGCCGGGTGCGCTTCTACGAGGATCAGGCGCCTAATCTGACCCGCCCCGCGATCTCTTCCTCGGGTGAAATCGCGCAACTCGCCGCGCCCGACATCGAGACCCACCCCAGGTTGCGCTTTTTCCGGGCGACAATCCGGCGCATGGCAGCCGAACACGGCCAGCAGGTACCCATTGCCGCGGTCGCCCTAGGCCCGATGGGCTTGCCGGCCATGATTATGGGCATCGAAGGCTGGCTGGAAACCCTGCTGTTTGATGAAGCGGGCACGCAGCGGATGTTGGAGATGGCGGTTCCCTACTTCGTCCGCTGGGCGAACGTGCTACTGGCCGAGGGTGCGTCGTTGGTGGTCGTGCCGGCGGCCTTCGCCAACCCGACCATTGTCACCCGCGAGATGGCGGCCCGGATCGCTGTGCCGGCGCTGAAGGAGGCCTACTCACAGATCAATGGTCCCCTCATCGTGCACTCGGCTGGCGTGTCCCTGGCCCCATTCCTAGATCTCCTGGCCGATTTGCCCAACGTGGTCGGGTTTGTGCTGAACCACGGGGACAGCTTCGCGGAGGCGCGAGCCAGGGTTGGGGCGCAGGCGACGCTGATCGGCAACATCGACGGACCGACGCTCCACATGCGCGAGCCGGACGAAATTGCAGCGGAATGCCGCAAGGTCTTGCACGACCGCCGCGACGATCCGCATTTCATACTTGGCACGTCGGCTGCGGATATCGGTTTTGATACGCCGGTCGAGAACATCCGCGCCGTGCTGCGGGCGGCCCAGGCGTCCCGTTTGTAGTAAGCCACGTAGCGGAGCGGAGTGGCGTTCG
>JBHHTZ010000512.1:0-3509 GCA_046753605.1 Anaerolineae bacterium | reverse complement strand
GACATGCTGTGGTACGCCGACGACGTGTTCACCATCCACCCCCGCTGGTTCTTCGCCTACGCCGAAGAGCTGAAGCAACGCGGCATCCGTATCCCCTTTGAGACCATCTCCCGGGAGGATCGGCTCGACGAGGAGATCATCCGCACGTTGGCGGAGATGGGCTGCTTCCGGTTGTGGATCGGATCGGAGAGCGGCTCCCAGCGCGTATTGGATGCCATGCAGCGCCGCACCGACGCCGCGCGAGTTCGGGAGATGACGCATCTTCTCCAGAAGTATGGGATCGAGGCCGGCATGTTCATCATGCTGGGCTACGAAGGTGAGCAGATGGCAGACATCGAGGCCACCGTCGAGCACCTGAAAGCGGCCAACCCCGACATCTTCCTGACCACGGTGGCCTATCCCATCAAGGGGACCCCATATTACGACGAGGTCGCCGATCGGGTCATCGAACTCAAGCCCTGGGGCGAACGCACGGATCGTGATTTGACGGTGGCCGGCCGGCATTCCCGACGCTTCTACGAATTCGCCAACCGCTGGATGGTGGGTGAGGTGACCTGGTACAAGCAACGCAACGGCGTCCAGGGGAATTTCCGCCAGATGGCTAAAGCGTTCGTCAACGCCAGGGTTGGCCGGCTGGGGATGTGGTGGACGCGGAATGAATTGGAGATTGGAGACCTGTCCCGGTCCAGGGATTAGAGATTGGAGGGTCATGCCATGCGAATTGGGTTGCAGATTCCAAGCTTCACCTGGCCGGCCGGAGCGGCCGAGATTGGCCCGCGCTTGGCCGACATCGCGAGGACAGCAGATGACGCCGGCTTCGCCAGTATCTGGGTGATGGACCACTTTTTCCAGATAGAGATGGTTGGCCGGCCTGAAGAGCCGATGCTGGAAGCGTACAGCACGCTGAGTTACCTGGCCGGCGTAACGCAGCGAGCGCGCCTGGGAGCCCTGGTTACGGGTGTGGTTTACCGGCACCCGGGCATCCTGATCAAAACCGTTTCCACTCTCGACGTGCTTTCGGGTGGTCGGGCTTATTTCGGAATCGGCGCTGCCTGGTACGAACGGGAGGCGCAGGGGCTGGGTGTGCCGTTCCCGTCGCTCAGCGAACGTTTCGAGCAGCTTCAAGAGACCCTGCAGATCGCCAGGCAGATGTGGGCCGGCGACATGACGTCGTACAATGGCAGGCACTATCAGCTCACTGAGCCGCTCAACAATCCGCAGCCGCTGTCGAAGCCTCACCCGCCGATTCTGATCGGTGGCATGGGTGAGAGGAAAACTCTGCGGCTGGTAGCGCAATACGCGGATGCGTGCAATCTGTTCGCGCACGCCGGCCCGGATGAGCTGCGCAGGAAGCTTGACGTGTTGAAGCAGCACTGCGACGATGTGGGCCGGCCCTACGACGAGATCGAACGCACCGCCCTCGGCACGGTCCACCTGGCATCCGACGGCATGTCGGTCTCGCAGGTGATCGAAACGTGCCGCACCCTGGCCGATGCCGGCATCCAGCATGCCATCTTCAACATGCCCAACGTCCACGAAATCGCGCCGCTCGAAACGTTCGGGCGAGAGATCATCCCCGCCGTGGCGGAATTCTGATGAACGCACGATGATCGAGACAACCTCTATCGCAGAGCAACCGTTCGATCGGGTTGCCGGCGACTATGATGCCACCTTCACGGCTTCCCGTCTCGGCCGCTGGCTGCGGGAGGCTGTGTGGGAGTGGCTGGAAGCCTCCTTCCAGCCCGGCGACCATGTGTTGGAGCTGGGCTGCGGGACCGGAGAGGACGCCGTCTGGCTGGCGCAAGGAGGTGTACAGGTGCTGGCCACCGATGCGTCGCCGGCCATGCTGGAGGTCGCACAGCGCAAGGCGGAGGCGATAGGGGTGGCGGAACAGCTTTCCTTTGCGCAACTCGACCTGCTGGATATTGGATATTGGGTATTGGATATTAAGGCACCCTCCCAACATGCAACACCCAATACCCAATATCCAATATCCAATACCCAATTCCCAATTCCCAATATCCAATTCCCAATATCCAACTTCGACGGTGCATACTCAAACTTCGGTGCTCTTAATTGTGTACCCGACCGCCGGCCCGTTGCCGAAGCGCTGGCACCGTGGGTGCGGCCGGGAGGACGGGTGGTGTTGGTGGTGATGGGGCCGCTTTGCCCGTGGGAAGTGGTCTGGCATCTGGCCCACGGCGAAGCGCGGACCGCCTTCCGCCGGTTGCAATCGGGGATTGAAGCTCACGTCGGCCAGCATGCGACTGTGCGCGTGTGGTATCCGTCGGCGCGCCGGCTGCGCGCCGAATTCGCCCCACATTTCCGACACCTGGAGACAGCCGGCATCGGCGCTCTGCTACCACCTTCGTACTTGAGCCATCTGGTGGATCAATGGCCCCGCTTGTTTGAGCGGCTCGCGATGCTGGATCGCCGACTTGGGCACGCATTTCCCTGGACGTGGCTGAACGATCACTACCTGTCGGTGTTTGAAAAGGTTTCCTGAGCAGAAGTTCCCTTCCGTTCGGCAAGGTCTCCTGACCGCCCCGCACAGGGCATCGGTCGGGAGACCTCGCCCAACAGGGGGGTTTCCTGAGTAGAAATGGGCAATACGCAATACGCAATACGCAATACGCAATATGCAGTACGCAGCCTGTGGCGCCACCTCCTGCGCTGGCGCTTCCTGCTCTTCCAACGCCATCGCTACGACCGTCTGGTAGTGGAGGAAATAGCCGGCACGCCCATCCTGGTGCTGCCCGACGTCTTCAACCCGAAGCTCTTCCGCACGGGCGAGTTTCTGGTCGAGACGCTGGATTCCCGGCTCATCCCACCGGATTCGACGGTTCTCGATATGGGCACCGGATCGGGGGTCGGCGCGGTGTTTGCTGCTCGCTGGGCACGCCGTGTTGTGGCCGTAGACATCAACCCGGAGGCAGTGCGCTGCGCGCGCATCAACGCCCTGCTTCACCAAGTCGAAGATCGGGTCGAGGTGCGGCAGGGTGATCTGTTCGAGCCGGCGTGCGGCGAACAGTTCGACGCCGTGCTGTTCAACCCGCCGTTCTTTCGTGGCGAGCCGCGCAACGACCTGGAGCGGGCGTTGTGGGCTAACGACGTCGTGGAGCGATTCGCCGCCGGCCTGCGGGACCACCTGACGCCGGAGGGCCACGCGCTGGTGATTCTATCGTCCGATGGGGACGTGGCCGGCTTTCTAGCAGCTTGCCAGATCAACAACCTCGCCGCCGATGTGGTGGCAGAGCGCAATCTGGTGAGTGAGACGCTGATGGCATATTGCGTGAAACCATCGCGTGCTGTATAATGGTGGTTGAGCATCACCCGACCGCGAACATTGAGGGGGGAAATGGGCAAAGCAGACGTCACTGGCAAATGGCTCCTGGGAGAAGACGCCGACGCATGGGTACGCTGGATGATGGCGGACCCGACGCTGGAGGTCGAAACATTTCTGTCGGCCGAGTTTCAGCACGTGCTGCGCCGCAGCGATGTACTGCTGC
>JBHHTZ010000511.1:0-3512 GCA_046753605.1 Anaerolineae bacterium | reverse complement strand
CTCGGCCACGACGACTTTGCCCGGCGGCAGGTTCGTGAAGAGGTAGTTCCCCTGGACATCTGTCTGGGTGCGAGCCAACAACAGCGGCTCAGGGTCCAGGATTCCATCGCCATCCGCATCGGCGTAGACGCTCACATCTACGCCCTCGATCCCCGACTCGAAGAAGTCGAACTGCCCGCTCTGGTTATCGTCCCGAAAAACGGCGCCAAACATGGAAACGGGCAGCGCAGCGCCGAAATCCACCCTGGCCACGCGGTCTCTCCCCCGCAGTACAACCCGGACGGCATCCGGCGTGGTGCTCACGCGACTGTCGGAGTTCATCTCCACGATCCTGTACATCCCGGATGGCACGTGGCTGAAGCTGTAGCGGCCGGCCTCATCGGTCGTCGTGACGGCGCTGTAGAGCCGGCCTCTGAGGATCACCGTCACGCCGGCCAGCCCCTCGTCCCCGTCATCCCGCTGCCCGTTCCCATCGTGATCGAAGAAGACGGCGCCGGCGACGCCCAAGCCGGCCGGCCTGGCCGACATGGCCGCCACCGCGCTCGAAGTGAACAGGCTGAGCATCGCGGCCAGCAAAGCAGCGGCGGTTGATAACGCGATGACGTGTTTCAGATGTTTCATGCGAATCGTCCCTCACCAGGTGGAGCGGGATCGGGGGTCGCCCCCATACGCGTCAACCTAAGCGGCTAGCGTCCGCCGGTCGAGTAGCGGCTGATGAACCTTGAGAGAATAATCCGGTAACGACCCGCCAGCCCATGTCATTCCGAACGGAGCGTTAGCGGAGTGAGGAATCCCTGCTACCTTGCAAGAAAGGACAGGACTCGTTGGTAGGTGAATCACCACCCTCGAAGAGAAATCTGGCTTCTTCCCCGGCGAAATCCGCCTTTTTATGTACGGTCTCAGGGATTCCTCACTCCGCTAACGCTCCGTTCGGAATGACATATGAGCGGGCGCCGGCTGAGAAGCAACGCGCTATTACCGGATTGTTTTCTCAAGGTTCATCGCCCGCTACTCTCTCGTTCGGCGAGGGCCTCCTGACCGAGCCGAGGGTACCGGTCAGGAGACCTTGCCGAACAGTAAAGGCTGCTATACCTTCTCTACTCTCACGCGCGTGTCGTAGAAGCTGGCGCTGCCGCCGATGGGGTCGGTCAGGCAGACATCACCCAGGGCCGGATCAACGCGCATGGCCGGGTTGGGCACGATGCCGTTGGCCCGCCGTCGGTCACCTCTGACGATCTGACCGTCCACCTCGACATCGTTGCATCCGTATGCCCAGTGGCCGTAGCTCCACGAGACGGCCACCGTGCCGGGCCGCATCCCTTCCACGACCTTGACCCGGCCGGCCACCTCGTAGGTCCGGCCATCGCCCAGGTCTATTTTCGCGTCCGGGAGCGAGGCGGAGACGAGGCGGGCGCGATCGCCATCCTTCAGTTCGCGCACTCGCGCGTCGGCCGTGTTCATCAGGATGAAGTTCTCCGGCATCACGGCGCTCTGGATCCAGGGGGCGGCGATGGTCCGGCTCTGCCCGCCGATGATCTCCTTGTAGGTGATCAGCGTCAGGTCGAAGCCGTTGTCCTGCACCTGGTTGCCGGCGGCGTCCAGGACAGGCTCTACCTTCGGCCGACCGTCGAAGTGCTCGCCCGTGAGAGAGTGTATGCCTTTGGCTACCTTCTCCACGTACAGGTTCCAGTGGCCTTTCCAGGTGTGGCCAACTTTGTCGCCGCTGTGGGTCTTGCTGGCCGGTTCGTAACGGCCACCCCGGTTCATCAGGTACACCACGCTGGGCCATAGGTCTGCCGGCACGGCCCGCTTCCACTTCTCCTCGTCGAAGATGGCCTTGGGCAGATGCTGGCGAGCGGCGCGGAAGATGCGCATCTCCTCCTCATCGGCTGCCGGCAGCTTCTCGGAACCGTCCTCTTTGTCGCCGAAGGCCAGGTTGGAGAACAGGGCCAGGTAGAAATCCTCGGGTCGATTGAAGTCGAATCCGTCGCCCAGGCCGTTCTTGCCAAAACCGGCCAGCCCCAGCGCCTTGCCCACGGCGATGGCGAACGCGTCCATGCTGATGGGCATCTCTTCCCCGTCCACGGTGACGATCTCCGTCAGGGGAGCCACCGTTGGCTGGCGCACCTTGCTGACCTTGGTCAGTATCGCCGGCGTGGTGTGGGGCGTGCCCCAGCGCTCCATGTAGGTCAGGTCTGGAATGATGTAGTCGGCGTACATGGAGGTCTCGCCGATGACCACATCGCAGGCGATGTACAGGGGGATCGCTTTGGGGTCCCGCAGCATCTCCATCTGCTTGTGGCCGGCCGGCGACGCCAGCACCGGCGTTCCTTTGATCGTGAACAGCGCCTTGATGGGATAGGGGTAGCCGGCTGCGGCGCTGGGGATGATGTTCTGGTACAGCTCGCCGGTGAAGGGATACCAGGGCCGCTTGGCCGGATAGCCCTCGAAGAGCGTACTCTTCTCGTAGGTCGCCCCTTCACGGTTTACGTGAATACCGAACTTGTGCAGGCCGCCAGGCGCGCCGCCTGCTACATTGGACTTGGGGAACGGCTGGCCCTTCTTGGAGCCATCCTCGTGCCAGTGGCCGCCGCCGGTGGTGAGGCCACCCTTCCAGTCGGCGTTGCCGATGAGCACGTTGAGGATGATGATCGCCTGGCCGTTGTAGTAGCCGTTGGTGTGCTGCACCGGGCCGCGGTATAGCTCGGCAGCGGCCTTCTTGCCGTGGTTGGTGAACTCGCGGGCCAGACCCTCGATGTCTTTGACTCGGAGGCCGGCGATCTCGGCGTACTGCTCCAGTGTCATCTCTTCCGCACGCTCCTTGAGCAGTTGCACGGCCGACTTCACCGGGATGCCGTTGACGGTGGTATCCACGAACAGGTCGCCCTGCGTGGCTTCGCCGGCCAGCGTCGGTTGGCCGTCCACCAGCACAACCCTATCGCCGCCCTCGGGCGGGGTGAGGCCTGTACTAAGCCCAGCCGAAGTGCCGGCATCTTCTGGCTTCAGGAAGACCATCTCGTCGGTGCGAACCAAGTTGGTGGCGTCGGTGAAGGTGGTCTCGTTGAGAGCGCCGGCGGCGTCCTTGTTGGGCGCTCGCAGGTACTTCTCGTCATAACGCTCGTTCTCGATGATCCAGCGGATCATGCCCAGGGCCAGCGCCGCATCAGCGCCGGGCTGGATGGGGATCCACTTCCACGCTTTGGCGGCTGTCTTGCTCAGCCGGGGGTCCACCACGGCGTACTTAAAGTTGTGGCGCAGCAGAGAGTCTGTCACCATCTCGGTCATGGGTGTGGGGCCGAAGTTGGCCTCGAATGCACCGGTACCGAAGAAGATCACGAACTCGCTTGACAGGAAGTCAGGCTTCATGTGCGACTTGCCGTTCGACATCTGCTTGTAGGCGATGTGGTGGCTCTGCTCACATATGGTGGTGTGAAGGTAGAAATTGACGGAGCCGAGGCCGTCGTATGTGAAGCGCTTGGCCAGCTCCTTGCGGCCGTGCTCCACACGTCCAC
>JBHHTZ010000510.1:0-3517 GCA_046753605.1 Anaerolineae bacterium | reverse complement strand
CAGCCAGGAGCCGCCGGCCTCCAACGGCCGCCACACCCCCCTCGACCCGGCCGGCACGGTTCAACTCACCCTGTTCTAGCCGGCTAACGCGCGAAGCGTATGGCGTAGGAGTGCGCGGGTGGACTCTCCTGTGCCCCTTGCTCAGGCTGACCGCCGTTCAGCCGCGATACGCCGTTGCAAATGAGCAACCACCTCGGGGGATAGCCCCGATTCCGGTTCAACGGTCTCTCGCTCAGCCAGTGCTCTCTCGATCTCAGCGTATGACGCCTGCCCCAAACCCTGGAGCAGAGCTGTGAAATGCGCGTGTTGCTGCGCCACGTCCTCTTCTGGCAAGGCGTGCACCGTATAGGCGAGCGTTGCCTGACGTGTGAGCAGATACACGATGTACTGGTTCAGGGAGACGCCTTCATGTTGGGCTTGCGTGTCCAACTGGCGATGCAGCGTTTCCGGCAGGCGCACGATTAGTCGGCCCATGTTTGACTCCCGGCATCTTCAACCTGACTGAGATTCAGTGAACCGCAATCGGTATTCGGGATAGTCTGACCACTACTGATCACTGACCACTGATTCTTCCTGGCGCATCTGAGCGATGGTTTGGAAGAGGGCCTCGCTGCCACCGAAAGTTTCGGCCAGCGTCTCCAGGCCATCGAGAAACTTCTCTCGAGCAACCGGAGGGGCGACGTCTCGGCGTTGAAGCTCCGTCAGCATCTTATACACACTGACCCCCGCATGACGTGCGGCGGCACTCAGGTCTACTTCACCATTCGCATACGCCTGGATAGCCTCTTCCAGCCGGAGTCGTGCCAGGCCTTCCAGGACGAGACGTCTCATCAAGGCAGCTTCTGATACGCCCTCTGTTTTGCTAATGCGCTTCAGGTTCTCGCTTTCTTCAGGGGCAAGCCGTACAGACTTGGTGATGACTGTGCTACTCTGCGACATCTCGATCTCCTCTCTCGCGGGCCAGAATCTCCAGGGCAATCATGGCGTCTCGCTTCTGCTTCTTACTGCAGCCAAGGCGTTTCACTGCGGCTGCCGACTCCTCGTAAGACAGTTGGCCCTGATCGTAAAGGAACACCGCTAGCTCGGCCGTACCGATGACCTTTAAGTGCTTCGATTTGGCAAAGTGATAGGGATTGGCATCATCCATCAGGAGAAAGTATCCATGCTCAATCGCCAGAGCGATGGCTGCATTCTCCCCTTTCTGAAACCAATCCACCGGCTTCTCGGGGTCCTGCACGGTAATGACGCCTGATTCACACCACTCTACGAACAGGGAGGGGCCGGCTGCTTCCTCGATTCTCAACACATCGAGGGGGTAACGGATCTCCTGGACGACGACGCTGCAGGCAAAGAGTACGAAGTAGTCGGGCAGAAAACGTACGAGGTCGGCGTTGTAAGCGTTGATCCAGAAAGAAGCATCCAGTGATGCATTCTGCTTCACCATGTGCCAAGTATAGCATGCACGGAGATGCTGTGCAAGTCCTCATGCCCTCCGGTTTGTGAGTAAAGGGTTGCCTATTCCCCTGGCCTCTGCCCTGCACCTGGCGGCGGGGCGGGGGCTGGGTCAAAGGGGACCACCCCGCCCCCGCCGCCGGCCTCGCCGCCACGCACTCCACCACCCAACCATTCACAATCTGCAATCTGAAATCTGAAATCTGAAATCCAGAAAGGAGCCGCCCATGCACCTGACGACCGACGAACAACGCAAGCTGAGGTCCGCCTACCTGGCCTACCGCCGGCGCGAACTGGCGACAGACGAGGCCATCGACACCGCCATCGACGCCATTATGCCCGACTCACGCTCCGTGGACGAGTTGCGGGACAAGGCCCGCACCTTCCTCACCGCCGTCGAGCGCGCCAACACCACCACTTGGGTCGAGTAGCCGGAGCGACGTCCTGAGCGACGTCCTGATGGTTCGACAGGCTCACCACGGCGGCTCGTCGAAGCGACGTCCTGAGCTTGTCGAAGGGGGCCCGTCGAAGGGGCGTACCGAGACCCTGACCGCTGAGTCCCAATCTCCAATCTCCAATCTGCAATCTGAAATCGAGGAAGGAGCACCTATGCGCTACGAAGGAGAATGCCCTGTCCCAGGATGTGGCCGGCCCGCCCGCGACTACCACGGCGACGGCGAGGAGATCATCTGCTACGAGCACTACCTGTACGACCGCGCAGTGATGCGCCGCTCACAAGCTGTCCGCCAGGCGAAAGGGGGTATCCTGCCGCGCAGATCAGGGATGATCGTTGGGGTTTTCGGTGAGCAGCCCCTCGGTCTGAGCGATGGCGATCAGGCGGTCGTCGGCACAGACGAACGTGATCGGCGGCTCACCAGCGTGGAGTAACTCCTGGTTGAGCAACCAGGCTGTGGCTAATTGCACCGCATCGTAGGCCCGCAGCGGGTGCTGGTTGGCCAACCGACGAGCGGCATCAATCGTCACCGGCATGACATCCAGAAGGTTGTACCGCCGCGTGATATCGTGGTCGAAAGCCCGAATTGCTGTGGCGTGGTCAGCAGGCAGTAGAGTGCCATCTCTCAACCGGCGGGCAAAGGCGCAGGTGGCTTCCACCACGGTCAGGTAGGATGTGAACGCCTCCGGAGCCGTAGCTGCAGCAAGGTACGCTATCACCCAGTTGCTTCCTGTCTCCGTAACATATCGTTTGAGCAAGGCACTGGTATCAAAGTATGCAACGCTCACCGTTCACCCCGTTCTTCGATGATGATTTCCGATAGGGGTTTGCCCGGGGCTCGGCCCATAAGGTTGGCCAGCCGGCGGCGTTCTTCTTCGGATACAGGATCAGGAGGAGGGGTACCTCTCTTGGGGCGAGGGCGCATCAAGCCCGCAGCGACCAGCCTTTGAACGAGTCGCTCCGTCTCGTCAGCCGGCTCCGCCTGAGTTTCCGTTTCCTCCGGCACGATCTGGATGCGCACTGTCTGGTTCTCACGCAGGTTGATCGGCTCCAAGGGACGCAGCATGCCGTTCTTGTACACGGCGGTAACAGTCTCGGCCATTCTTCACCTCATTTCGCCCAGGTTTTACTCACCACATTGTAGTACGGATGTTCGATTCCGTCAAGGAAGAGATGCAGTCACGAAAGGAGATTCTCGTGAACAACAACGCTCGTTCTGACCGCCATCCTGAGCGACGTCCCGAGCCTGTCGAGGAGCTCGTCGAAGGACCCGCTCGAAGCAATGGGGACTACAAACCCCGCAACTACCGGATCGTCCGCCATGTCACCAGGACCAGCATCCTGGTCATCGAGGACTGCCTGCGGCTGGGCAAGCTGCGGGTGGAGATCGTGAGCTACCAGCGTGGCGAAGGGGTACGCGCCACCGTCGAGCACTACCTGGACACCGACGTAGCGCGGCTCCTCTTCAGCGAGCTGGCCAGAGGCCGGCTGGACGAACGCTATCGGGAGTTCAAAGGTACGATCCGAGACGGCCGGCCGCAGAGCCGCGTCTTCCAGCTCTACGAAGCCAAGGCCCAGAACCCCATCAAGCTGGAGATCGCCAACGGTCCC
>JBHHTZ010000509.1:0-3542 GCA_046753605.1 Anaerolineae bacterium | reverse complement strand
GGAAGTCCCCGGTGGCGCCTGGCCGAACAGTTGCTACGGCTACTACGACTACGACCATGAATACCTGGAAAGCTATGTCCGTGCGGCCCAGGCCGACGACTCCATTTACGAGCGCTTCTTGCGCGCGCACGTTCTTGAACGCGTGCCGGCCGGCGCCGAAGTTAACGTCTTGTGAGGATGACCCGGATACACATGGCAGATAGCCTGACCCCGGACGTGATGATGCCCATCGTCATGGCGCGACTGCTGCACGATGGGGAAACCGTGTTCCACGGCGTTGCCTCGCCCCTGCCGATGATCGCCATTCTGCTCGCGCAGAGGCTCCATGCCCCCAATCTAGTTTACCTGAGCATCGTGGGCGGCCCGGACCCGCTGCCGGCCCACCTCCCCGAATCCACTGTCGACCCGGCGCTGCTTCGCGGAACTCGAAGCATCATCACGCTGACAGACATTTTCGACATGTCGGCGCGGGGCGACCTGGATGTGGCCTTTCTTGGGGGCGTGCAGATCGACCGGCGGGGACAGATCAACATGAGCGTCATCGGCGAGCCCGGGGCGGAGCCAGTCGAAGCCTATCGCCACCCGAAAGTGCGGCTGCCGGGCGGGGCCGGCAGCGCCGCCATCATGCCCACCGTCAAACGCACCATTCTGTGGCGCACCCGGCATGACCACCGGAGTTTCGTCGAACAAGTACCCTTCGTGACCGCCGCCGGCAACGTTGACCGCGTCGTCACGCCCCTGTGTACCTTCATCCGCCGGGCAGGACAACTGGAAGTGGAGAGCATCCATCCCTACAGTACACCCGACGAGGTCCGCAATGCGACGGGATGGCCGGTTGACGTGGACGACCAGACCCCCGCCACCCCGCCACCCACAGCGGAGGAACTGGCGGCGCTTGAGGACATCGATCCCGACGCGGTTCGCAGAATCGAATTCCGATGACCTTGTAGAAAAAAGAATTCAGGAAGGAGTGCCTATGACCCGACGTGCAAGCATCTGACGTTTATCTGGTCATTAGAAACCAGGTTTTTTGCTGAACAGACGACCAGGATTCACAGAGAAAGCACACTTGACTCATCAATGAGTTGGTCAAATTGCCGAAAAACCTGGTTTCTCTCGCAGCAATGAGAGATATGCACAACGCAACCGTTCACACAGCAAGAGGAGGCTAGAGCATGAGTGTGAGTCTGGATACAATTCTTGAGCGTTATCCCAAGGAGGTGACGTTGGGGGACGGCACCCGCATAACGCTGCGACCGCTGCGCGAAAGCGACACAGAGATGCTGCTCGACCTATTCCAGGGGGTCTCTGAGCATGATCTCCGGTTCCTGAAGGACAACGTCGCTGACCCGCAGGTGGTGCGAAACTGGACAGCCAACATCAACTACGCGCGCGTCCTGCCAATCGTCGCAGAGATCGATGGCCGGATCGTCGCTGACGCCACGCTGCACCACAAGGCCATTGCACCCTATGCCGACAAGGGCGAGCTCCGCATGTTCGTCCACGTGGAATTTCGACGTCAGGGCCTGGGCGACATCTTGTTCCAGGAGATCAGGGACATAGCCCGCGACCTGGGACTGCGGAAGCTGGTGATGGAGATCTTTGTTGACGAGACAGGTCTCATCGACATGCTGCAGCGCCGGGGCTTTACCCGCGAAGCCATCTTGCCGGTATACCAGACGGTCGTCCTGGGGTTGGATCTGACACCGCTCCCAGAGCGTATGCCGCCGCGTGAGCTATGGCCGCAGCGCATCTACACGCTTCCCGAATTCGCCACATACCCGGAGCGGCTCAACCTGACCGAGACACTGCTCGACAGTCACCTGGAGGCCGGCAACGGTGACCGCGTAGCCATCAAGTTCCAGGATCAGCAGTTGTCCTATGCCGAACTTGCAGATCAAACCAACCGCATCGCCAACGGGCTGCGCGAACTGGGCGTAGGCGAAGGCGACGCCGTTTTCATGCGCACGCCGAACCTGCCCGTTCTGGTGGCGTCCAACTTCGCCGTCCAGAAGATCGGTGCTGTAAGCCTACCAACGTCTCCGCTCTTCTCACGGACAGAGATCGCTCACGTGACCAACAGCGCTCAGGCGAAAGCCATAATCGCCCACATCGCCCTGCTGGATGAGGTTGAACGCGCTCGCGACAACATGGAGACCGTCGAACACATCATCGTGGTTGGTGGCAATCCGGCCGACCTGAAAGAGCGGGGATACATCCCGTTTGGAGAAATCACGGGCAACGATGCTGAAGTCGAGCCGGTGCGCCGCGACCGCAAGGCGTTGAGCACGTTCCTGTACACGTCCGGCACCACCGGGCCGCCGAAGGGTACCGGCCACTTGATTGAGGACCCGCTGGCGGTTGCGGACGCGTTTGGTGGCCACGGCTGGAACGTGCGGCCTACAGACGTCATCGGCGGCTCAGCCCCCATCGGCTTCGGGGCCGGCTACTGCACCTTCGCCGTGATCCCCTACCGCTTCGGGGCATCGGCCAGTCTCATCGGCAAGTTCATGCCGAAAGAGATGTTCGAAACCATTGAGAAGCACGGCGTCACGATCCTGTCCATCTTGCCGACGGCTTATCGCAAGATGCTGGAGGTGCCAGACGCCGCGCAGCGCTGGGACCTCAGCACGCTCCGCACCTGCACGGGCGGTGGCGAGGCGCTGACAGCTAAGACGTATCACGAGTGGAAAGAGGCCTTCGGCCTGGAGGTCTTCGAGGGCTTCGGGACAACGGAGATGATGTACGTCTTCATCTCTAACGTCGTCGGTCGGCAGGCCAAACCGGGCTCCTTTGGTCGGGTGGTGCCGGGCTATGAGGCCAAGGTCGTCAACGAGGACTTCGAAGAGGTCGGGCCGGGCGAGATCGGCCACCTGGTGGCGCGCGGTCCGACGGGCACGCTGTACTGGAACGACCAGGAGAAGCAGCGCAAGACCACCTGGAACGGATGGAATCGGGTGGGTGACTTCGTCTTGCGGGACGAGGAAGGCTACTTCCACTTCGTCTCCCGCGAGGATGACATCATCAAGAGTTCCGGCTACCGCATCGGCCCCGAGGAGATCGAGCACGCGCTGGTGAAGCATCCGGCCGTGGCCGATGCCGGCGTGATTGGCGTGCCGCACCCGGTCCGGGGCCAGAATGCCAAGGCGTATGTGGTACTCAAGGAAGGGCAGTCGGCTACACCCGAAGAGCTGATCGAGTTCCTGCGGGATCACGTGGCTGTATACAAGTTGCCGCGCGAGTTCGCATTCACCGACGAGCTGCCGCGCACAGTGACCGGCAAGCTCCTGCGGCGCATCATTCGCGAACGGGAACGGGAGGCGCAGGGCTAGCCCTGCTGAGGGCCTTCGGCCCGGCGGACGACGAACGACCAACTTCCGGAAGTTGGTCGTTCGTCGTTCATCTGCTATGCCAACGACACAGCGCAGCGATGATCTCGTCATTGACGGCACGCATGGGGAAGGCGGCGGCCAGATTCTGCGGACCTCTGTGGCGCTGGCCGCGCTGCTGGGCCGGCCTGTCCGCATCGATAACATCCGGGC
>JBHHTZ010000508.1:0-3543 GCA_046753605.1 Anaerolineae bacterium | reverse complement strand
TGCTACTCTGGGGGCCAGATTTTTGACAGCCCGCGCCGGCTGGTTATAATCGCACTTGGCCTGCCCTACCAGTTTGCGGGGCGGATGGATATGAGCCGGCATGGACAGACGAAGGGAGATTAGGAGTGACGACACAAACATCCACAGAGTCGGATGAATCCAACGAGGAACCACGTGAGCCGCACGAGTTTCTTGAGCGCATCGAGACGAACTACGCGCGACTGCTGGATGCTCTCGCTGGCTTGAGCGACGAACTGCTCGTCTCGCCCGGACTGACCGGAACCTGGAGCGGCAAGGACGTGATGTCACACGTCAGCCGCTGGGAGGAGGTTGCCGCGGCTGCGATTGAACACCATCTGCGCGGCGAACGGCTGCCGGGCGACTATCGCGACTACGAGGCGTGGAACGCTCGCTGGGCGGAAGAAGATCATGCCGTGCCGCTGGCTGAGATCAAGCAACAGTTCGAGCAGCGCCACCAACATCTGATGGACCTGCTGCACGGCTTAGCGCCGGAGCAGTGGAATCGTTATATCCAGGCGTGGCTCAACGGCGCAACGTGGCATCACTACGAGGAACACGCCGGCTGGGTTCGGGAGTCGCGGGCGCAGCTTTGACAATCCGTCGCGAGCGGTTGGGGAAACCAAGATTCTGAAACTCCCTAAACCTGCACTGGCAGCCCGGCCATCTCGGCGCTCACCTCCCACAGCCGGCGCGCGGCCTCCTCGTCATACGAGGCTTCGGACGATCGCACAGCTTTCTTCTTCACAAAATACTGGGCTGTGACGCCTTCCACCTCCGGCGAAGTCGCCAGGTAGATGTTGGTTTCTGCGCCTTTCTCTGGACTGATGCCGGCCACCAGGTTCATCACTCTTTTCACCCCGCGACCGATGAAACCAAAGTTGTTGGCTCCGAAACTGGTGGCCACGAATCCAGGGTGAAGAGCGTTCGCGGTGACGCCCGTTCCCTCCAGCCGGCGCGCCAGTTCGTACGTGAACAGAACGTTGGCCAGCTTGGACTGTCCGTAAGCCTGCCAGCCTTGGAACTTCTGCTTTTCCTGCAGGTCATCGAAGTTGATCTGCGCCCCATCGTGGGCCACGGAGGAGACGTTGATGATGCGCGCCGGCGCGCTGGCTGTGATCACGTCGAGCAGCAGGTTCGTCAACAGGAAATACCCCAGATGGTTGAGGGCAAACGTCATCTCGATGCCGTCCGCGCTCTCGTGGCGCGACATGAAAAAGGCGCCGGCATTGTTCACCAGCACGTGCAGGCGGTCGTGCCGGCTTCTGAACTCTTCCGCCAGCCGGCGAATCTCGTCCTGCACCGACAGGTCGGCGAGCAGGTATTCCACCGAGGGGTTGCCTGTCTGGCGCGTGATCTGCTCAACCGTCGCGACCGTCTTGGCGCGGCTGCGGCCCACGACGGTCACCGTCGCGCCCTGCTGCGCCAACGCCTGCGCCGTCACCTTGCCGATGCCGCCCGTGGCGCCGGTGACCATGCAGACCTTGCCGATCATGGGCTTGTTTTGCTCAACCATGGATTTGTCTGCTCCGAAAACAGTTGGCTGGATGGCTGGATGGCTGAGCACTCTGCAAGCCAACAAGCCATCTAGCATTTTCGTGCTTCATGTTGATCCCCACCAGCCGGCCACCCACCTCAAGTTCAGCCCCAGGCGGGCCGGCGATGCCCTGATTATTCTCTCAAAATCCAAAAACCGCGCTTACGATTGCGAGTCGACGTCCTGAGCCGGTCGAAGGGTCGCCCGTCGGACGCGGTGAACATGTGATAGGTGTCGAATTAGCCCCGCAGCTTGAACCGCTGAATCTTGCCGGTCGCCGTCTTCGGCAGTTCATCCACGAACTCGATCCAGCGCGGACGTTTGTAGGTCGCTATCTGTTGCCGGCAATACTCAATCAGCTCGCCGGCCAGCTCATCGGAGGCTGCGTAGCCCTCGTTCAGCACCACGAACGCCTTCGGTTTGACCAGATTCGACTGATCGACCTGCCCGACGACGGCACATTCCAACACCGCCGGGTGGCTGATGAGCGTACTCTCCACCTCCACCGGCGAGACCCAGATGCCGCCCACTTTCAGCATGTCGTCCGACCGGCCGGCGTGCCAGTAGTAGCCGTCCTCGTCGATGTAGTACTTGTCGCCCGTGAAGAGCCACTCGCCGAGGAAGGTCTTCTGGCTCTTCTCGTACCGGTGCAGGTAGAACAGGGCCGCCGTCTCCCCCTTCACCAGCAGGTTGCCAATCTCGCCGCGCGGGGCCTCGTTGCCGGCGTCATCCACGATCTTGAGATCGTAGCCCTCGAACGGCTTGCCGGAGCTGCCGGGACGGATGTCGCCCGGTCGGTTCGACAGGAAGATGTGGAAATTCTCCGTCGAGCCAATCCCGTCTATGATGTCCAGCCCGGTCCGCTCCTTCCACTGCTGCCAGATGGGGGCCGGCAGGGCCTCGCCGGCCGACACACACAGCCGCAGCGAGGAAAGATCGTACCTCTCGGTGAACTTCTCGACGGCCATGGTGGCCGCGTAGCCGGTGGGAGCGTTGTACAGGATGGTGGGCTTGAAGCGGTCGATGATCTCCAGCACGTTGGTGGCGACGCGCGGCGGCCCGGAGAAGAGCACGATGCTGGCGCCGGCATACCACGGGAAGATCAGGTTCCCGCCCAGCCCGAAAGTGAAGAACAGCTTTGCGCCGGCGAAAGTGCGATCATCCTCCCGCAGGCCCAGCACGTTCACGCCCCACAACTGCGCGGTGAGCGGATAGTCCTTGTGGGCGTGGAGGATACCTTTCGGCTCGCCGGTGGTCCCGCTGGAGTAGTTCAGCGAGCAGAAGTCGTCCCGATGGGTTAGCGCCGCCTCCAGCGCGGTTGATTCGCCGCTGATCCAGTCGTCGAAGGCGATGTCGCCCGGACGTCTCGCCTGGCCGACGACGATGACGTGTTCGAGGAACGGCTGATCGTCGCGGATTTCCTCGATGGCCGGCAGCAGGCTCTCATGCACGATCAACACGCGCGCGCGGCTGTCGCGCAACATGTAGGCATACTCGCGAGGGGTGAGCAGCGTATTCATGCCCATGGCGATGGCGCCGATTTTCACCGCGCCGAAGAAGGACGTCACCCATTCGGGACGGTCGAGGCACAGGATTCCGACGAACTCCCCCATGCGGATGTTCAGCTTCTTGAGGGCGTTGCCGACCTGGTTTACCTCGTCAGCCACTTCCTGGAATGTCATGTTGCGTTCCAGGCTGTACAGGGCGACTTTGTCGGCACGCGCCGGCAGGTTGCGCTCCAGGATGTCTACGGCGTTGTAGTACAGCGGAAGATCTGCTGCTCTCATGGAAGTCACTCCTTTTCCAATTTGAGGTGGGACTTTGCTGGCACGAGTTTATCCCCGAGGGTCTTGTCTGGGGAACACCCCGTTTGGGACGCGGGAATTATACTACTGTTCGATTTGATTGTCGAGGGATTCGAGGCCCATTCGATGCCGGCGGAGCAGCACGAATGCTTATCTCTGACAAGCCGCACGCCACCCGCCGGC
>JBHHTZ010000507.1:0-3548 GCA_046753605.1 Anaerolineae bacterium | reverse complement strand
CCGACTGCCCCACGTTCATGGACGAAGCTCAACTCGGCGCGGTGGAATCGAGCCTTCTGACCGAGATCTCCGGCGTCGTCGCCAGCCGCGAGAACGCCGACGTGCTTTGGACGCACAATGACTCAGGCGACTCGGCCCGCATCTACGCCATGAGCATCCAGGGCAAGCACCTGGGAGTATATAATCTGGTCGGAGCCAGCGCGACCGATTGGGAAGACATCGCCATCGGGCCGGGGCCGGTGGAAGGACAGGACTACGTCTATGCCGGCGACATCGGCGACAACGCACGCCAGCGCGCGTCGGTGACCGTCTATCGCGTGGCCGAACCGGTGGTCAGCGCCAGCCAAGATGCGGTGACCGTTGACCTGGACGGCGTTGACGCCTTGCCGATGCGTTATCCAGGCTCAGCGGTTTACGACTCCGAAACGTTGCTGGTTGATCCGGTGAGCGGAGATCTCTTCCTGGTGACGAAGGACCGCGCCGGCGAGGGCGTGGCTCACATTTTCCGTAACCCAGCGCCGCACACGCCCGGTGTCATGGTGACTCTCGAGCTCGTGGACAGCATCCCACTGCCCGCCCAGGTCACCGGGGGCGATGTCTCACCCTCCGGCGATGCCGTGCTCCTGCGGCTCTACGCTCAGGCCTACTACTGGCCCCGCGCCACAGGAACGAACCTCTGGGAAACCTTTTCGAGCGCCGCCTGCGCGGCGCCCGTAGCCGTCGAACCTCAGGGTGAGGCCATCGCCTTCGCCGCCCACGGCGTGCCCAGCGTTAGCCCTGAGCCAAGCTATTTCACCATCAGCGAGGGCGCCTACCAGCCAGTCTACTTCTACGAACAAGACACCTCCATAGATCTGGTCCCCACCGGCTCAACCTGGACGTACCTGGACGACGGTTCGGACCAGGGCGTGGCCTGGCGACAGACCGATTTCGACGATGCGGGGTGGGCATCGGGGCCGGCGCAACTGGGCTATGGCGACGGCGACGAGGCTACGGTGGTGAGCTACGGAGGCGATGCGGGAAACAAGCACATCACCACCTATTTCCGCCACAGCTTCGACGTGGCGGACGCTTCGATCTTCGAGAGCCTGATGCTCCGAGTTCTGAGGGACGACGGCGCGGTCGTCTATCTGAACGGGACGGAGGTTTTTCGGACGAACATGAGCGGTGGAGCCACTGGCTACGATACCCTTGCCGCCTCGACCATTGGCGGCAGCAATGAGTCAGCGTTTTTCGCGACCAGCATTGACACCGCCATCCTGAATACCGGCTCGAACGTCGTGGCGGTGGAAATCCACCAGGGCGCGGTGACCAGCTCCGACATCAGCTTCGACCTAGAACTGCAAGGCTGGGAACAGAACGATAACCAATTTACTTTCGCGGTCACGGCTGATATGAGAGGGTCCTCTGGGCCGGGGCGCGACTCGCCCCAGTATTTCAGGGGAGCCTGTGAAGCCATCGCCACCCGGGGCGGAGGCGCTTTCATGGTCAGCCCCGGCGACATTGATCCCACCAGCGACGTGCGCTGGACCATCACCTCCACCCTGGGCGTGACCTACACCTGGTACCCCGGCGTTGGCAACCACGAGCTACCCGGCGCGGGCAACGAATCCTATTCCGGCTCTAACATGGACTGGCTGCGCAGCTACGACTACGACTCCGTCAATCCTGGCCCATCGGGTTGCCCGGAGACTACCTACTCTTTCGACTACGCGAACGCCCACTTTGTGATGCTGAACGAGTACTGCGACACCGGCGGCGATACGGTCAGGGACGGCGACGTGGTTGATCACCTGTACGACTGGCTGGTTGCCGACTTAAGCGCCACCGACAAGACCCATGTCTTCGTCTTCGGTCATGAGCCCGCCTATCCTCAGCCCGATGCCGATAACGGGCGAACGCGCCACCTGGGGGACAGCTTGGATAAATACCCGACCAATCGCGATCGGTTCTGGAATCTGCTTAGAGACGAAGGGGTTATCGCCTACGTCTACGGTCACACGCACAACTACAGCGCTATTGAAATAGACGGCGTCTGGCAGTTGGACGCCGGCCACGCTCGCGGCCAGGGAGACACCGGCGCGCGCAGCACCTTCATCGTGATTAGCGTGGGCGATAGCGGCGTCACCTTCAAGACCTATCGTGATGATGCTGACGGCGGCCCCTACACCCTGGCCCACACCGGGACCCTCAGGGAATGTGTGGCGGGCTATGACCTGGACTGCGATTGCGACGTTGACGTCGCCGACATCATGCCAGTCGCCGCCCACTGGCACACCACGGTGGGCGACGGCGACTACGATCCGACCTACGACCTGGACGACGACGGCGACATCGACGTCGCGGACATCATGCTGGTGGCCACCCAATGGGGAAATTCGTGCTGACCGCGCAGACGCCGGCGTGCATGGCCTACCTGCCGCTGCTCGCCAGGCCGGGGCGGCTATCCTGGCCGCCCTGATCCGCGCCGATTCGAGCCACTTGTCGCCACATAGGGCCGGTTATCTGTGAATCCTTCCACTCTTGTATTATCTATGCTATCATAACGTAGTGCTGACGCAGCTTCTCCCGTATCAAGAGTTGAGTCGGGGAGCGGAGCACAAGTCCCGTGAAGGATCAGATTGCCGTGAGCAGCACCCTTCCACACCGAAAACCAGTGTCCCGCTGGATGACGCTTGCCGGCACCGTGGCACTCGCAACTCTGGCCGCGCTCGTGCTGGCCCTATTCGCCCGCCGGGTTTTGGAATACCCGTCTCTGTCCCTTGACAGCCTGACCCGTTTTGACTTCGATCTCTACGTGGTTGGCTCTACAGTTCAAGAACTCATCATCCCGGTCGCGCTCATCTATCTCTTCAGCAGTACCGCCCTTTTTCGGCGGGTCGTCAGCGGCGAGACTACACCGCGGGACCTACTGAAGCTATTTGGAGTGCTGGCGATTATCCAGTTGCTGGCCTTCAGCTACTACCTGGGGCTGGCCGTTTTCGCCGATATCGAGACGACGCTAGGCTTGCTGATTGTGGTTGCCGGCGGTTTGCTGGGCGGCTGGCGTGTGGGACTGGGGCTGGGCGTTGTCACGGTGTTCATTCACGGCACAATGCAGTTTGCCTTCTATCCGGACGCGGACCTTCTCTCGATCTATCGAACCGAGGGCCTGCGGGGCCTCTTCGACCTGATGCTGTGGGTCGACGTATTCTTCTGGTACTACGTGATAGACCTGGGAGTTTCATCGGCCGTGTGGGCGGGGATCGTTTCTGGCTTGTATGCAGAACTACTGGGGGAGCGCAGATTTGCGCCTCTGGCTGCCCTGGGGCTGGGAGTCGGGATCGACCTGGTAGCCGGCTATCTCACGGCCATTACTCAGGAAAACCCAGCCGACGTGACGAAGCTTCTAATCCCCAGTATGTTGGTATCGGGATTGGCAATGGCCGCGATAGCGCTGATTGTGCGCGGTGTGCAGGCCGAGGTTGCCCGGCGCAAAACCGAAGTGGCCGAATTGGCGCTCACCCAGGCCGAACTCCGCGCCCTGCGCGCCCAGATCAACCCCCATT
>JBHHTZ010000506.1:0-3554 GCA_046753605.1 Anaerolineae bacterium | reverse complement strand
TTCCACTTTCCACTTTTCGCATGGCAATCGGCTAAAGTTTTCGCCCAACCTGCCGATAACATAGGCAGGGGCAAGTTGCTGTTTTTCAGATGGGTACCAAAAACAGGAGGTAACAATGTTCAACCGTAAGGCTCGCCGGCAGCTCGACAATCGACTGAAGGACGTGAAC
Source organism: Anaerolineae bacterium (assembly GCA_046753605.1). GTDB lineage: Bacteria > Chloroflexota > Anaerolineae > Epilineales > JAANWY01 > JBHHTZ01. The sequence goes on along the minus strand of JBHHTZ010000506.1, from coordinate 3,385 downwards.
AACCGCCTCGCTCGGACCCAGAACGCGGACGAGGAAGCGCGGCTGCTCAACGAACTGCTCTATCTGCAAGGGGCCTCTGACGGCCTCGATCTGGGTGATGGCCGCGATGATCGTCTCCTGAGGAGCCTCAGAGGGCGGAGGTGAGGGTCATGCTGAACACAGCCGGCGCGGGGCAGTTCAATCATCACTTCCAGGCAACGCAACTGTACCGCCAGCAACAAGTCGTGAGCAGCAGTCCCGTGGAGCGACTGCTCATCGTCTATGATGTAGCCTTGCAAGCGTGCGCCCAGCAGCGCCTGGAGCGGTTCGGTCAGGCAGTTGGTGTCTTGCAGGACTCCCTGGACCTCTCCCAGGGTCAGGTGGCCACCTCGCTTCTCAGCCTGTACCTCTACTGCGGCGATCTGGCCCGCCAGGGGCGCTGGGGCGAAGCGGCCCATATTCTGCGCGAACTTCGCGACTCCTGGGAAACAGCGGGACGTGAAACGTGATGCATGAAACATGAGGGAACTCACGACGGCAGCGGTCAGGAGGATCAGTACAGTGATCAGTAAGCAGTGATCAGTGATCAGTGACTGGTGATTACTGTTTACTGATCACTGCTTACTGATCACTGATTACTGAAAGGAGGGGTTTCCAGTATGGCAGGTTTACTGAGCACAGCCGGCACAACGTCCGCGGCAGCCGGGCTGACGAACGCCTATTTCGGTCAGCTCATCAACCAACTGGTGGCCGTGGAGCGGCAACCTGTCACCCGGCTCCAGTCGCAACGGGATCAGTTGCAGGTACGCCGCTCGGTGTACGATCAGGTGGACACAAAACTGTCCAGCCTGGAGACCCTGGCCACAGACCTGGCCGCCGGCAGCACGTCTATCTTTGGAGCCAAGACCGTGACTTCCGACGACACGACCGTGCTGACAGCCACGGCCGCTTCCAGCGCCTCCCCCGCCGCCTACGACGTGAGCATCACCACGTTGGCCCAGGCGCACCGCGTGCGTTCCGACCAGCAGACGTACAGCGACCAGGCTCTGGGGCTGTCGGGCACTTTCGTCATCGGCGGGGCAGCCAGCCGCAGCGTGGCCAACCCCGTCACCGTGGCCAACACCGTGGATGGGTTCGGTGCGGCCAGCGTCACCAGTGGCCTGACAGAATTGGGCACGAACACGTACTACGTCGAAGTGCGGGACAACAGCGGCGCCGATCAGTTCCGGGTGGTGGATAGCGAGGGGAACGCCGTGGCCATCGACGACGCCAGCGCCGCCGGCGCCACCACGACCACCGGCTGGCAGGACCTCTCCCTGGTTCAAGGCTCTACCTTTGACACGGGGCGGGGGCTGACCGTCACCTTCGGCAGCGGCCCTGTCACCTATGGCAGCAAGGGGAGCGGCGCCGCCAGCGTGGATTACGCAGCCCAGGGGGCCAGCGTCACCGTCAGCACCACAGACACGCTGAACGACGTCCGCGACGCCATCAACACAGCCACCTATGCCGACGGGAATGAGATAACGGCTTCGATCGTGGACAATTACCTGACCCTGGAGGCGACCAACAGCGGCACGGTCCATCAGGTTGCGGCCAGCGATACCAGTGGCACAGTACTCCAAACCCTGGGGGTGCTGACCGGCGGCGGCGCTTTTAAGACCACGCTCCAGTCCGCAGTCGATGCCTCCTTCACCGTGGGCAACATCTCCGTCACGCGGAGCAGCAACACGGGCCTGGATGACGTTATCAGCGGCGTGACCCTGAACCTGTTGCAGGAGGGAGCCAGCGCCACTGCCAAGCTCACCGTGGCCCGGGACACGGCCAGTGTCCACACCAAGATCTCGGACCTGTTGAGTTCACTTAACAGCACGCTGGATTACCTGCAGCAACAGACACAGGTAACGGTGAACGAGGAGGCGAAGACCTACAGCCGGGGCCCGCTGGCCGGCCAGACGACGTTCCAGCAACTTCGCCGGGATCTCATCAAGGATCTGACGGAGCAACTGAGCGGCGTGACAGGGAACAACCCCTCACGCCTTTCGGAGGTGGGGGTTACCCTGGACGCCGACACGCTGGACTTCTCCATCTCCGACAGTTCGGCCCTGGACACCGCCCTGGCCTCTAACTTCCAGGGGGTGGCGAGCCTCTTCGACGGTGTCATGAACAAGGTCCTGGGCCACGTTCAACCCTTCACAACGGTAGACACCGGCTTCCTGGACACCTTCACCTCTGCCGTGGATGATCAGACAGCGAACATCGATGAGCGGATCACCGCCGTCAACGCCCGGGCCGATCGCCGCGAAGAGCAGTTGATCCAGCAGTACGGGGCCATCTTAGGCCAGGCGCCTATATTCCGACAACAGCAGGCCTATGCCGGCATCATCCTCGGCGGCAGCATCGTAAACCAATTAGGCTGACACAACACAAAGGGCGAGGCAGGCCCGCACCGCCCCCGGCACGAAGTATCGGCCTGCCTCGCTCCCTGCTCCTCAACGGCTACCCATTATGCCCACTTCATAAGCTAGGGCCCTTCCAAACCAAAACTGGCATCCAACACAATGAGGTCTCGAATGTCAACCGCCCCATCGTTGTTTACATCGGTTCCCTTCGGGTTGCTGGCATACCGGACGACGTCGAAGAGGTCCACATCCCCATCCCTATCGAGATCCCCCGCACGGAGTGAGGCCGCCGGCTGGGTGACCGTATCCGCTTGAGGCGATGAGGCCGGCGCGTCGCTAACCTTGTTCCCGGCAACTACCGCCTCCTCCGTGAGAGGGGACGCGAGTGTCACCCCCGCATCTGAGGCGGTTGTCGAAGGCGCCACAGCCGACGTGCGTTCTTCCGACCCGGTCCCCGATGCCTGCGCCGGCACAGGTGCTGCCGGGCTTGCCTTGAGCGCAGCAGCACTCTGAGTCCCGCTCCCCTGAACTGAGCCCCCCTTAACGGTCTCTCGGGACAGGGGCTGAGCCTGAGCCTGACGCGACGCCGTTGCAGGCTCGTCGAGCGGGGCCTGCTGGATGCCTGAAGGAGCCGACACCGGTTCCGCCTCGGCTGCCACTTCTACCGACGATGCGATTGGCGCGACCTCTTCTCTCGCCACCCCCATGCCGGCCGGCAAGCGATATCGCCACAGGAACAACACGGCCGCCAGCAACAAAAGGTTAAGCCCTAGAAAGCCTATACTCACCCATCCCAACCACTTTGAGCCAGCGTTTTCGCGAGATCTGGCATCAGACGATGCGACCATTGTTGTCATAAGCCCACCTCCAGTATTCTCTCCTGCACGGCCTCCGCCGTTATTCACCAATACCATACCATCATCTTGGCAAAATGTCTATAAACTTCTCGTATGACCCTCGTATCAACAGCGTAAGAGAGAAGCCAAACCGAACACCTTCTCAAGAAT
>JBHHTZ010000505.1:0-3556 GCA_046753605.1 Anaerolineae bacterium | reverse complement strand
ATTGCGCTCGTCGTCGATGGGTTCGTAGCGGTAGTCCATGGCCTTGCCGGCGCGGATACGCAGGTGATCGGGCAGGTAGAACTCATCGACCAGCTTGACGTAGCGCCCACTCTCCTCATTGAAAGATGAAAATCTGTGCCTCATCCACTGTCTCACAACGAAGATCGGCGCGCGAATGCGGAATTGAAAGACGGCATGTTCGAAGGGGGAGGTATGTTTGTCCCGCATGAGGCGGTTCAGCAGGCCCTGGTCTTTCGTGATCTGATCGTCAGTCATGTCGGCCAGGCTGCGGTCCTCGCGGCGCAGGGATACGCGGGCGGCGGCCACGCAGCGCCGGTCATCGCCCATGAAGTCTAGCAGCTCCGCAAAGCCGTGGTCGAGCACCTCCACGAAAATGGTATCCTCCGTTGTCGGTTGCATGGTTTCCTCCGAACGGGATGTGTGATCTGGGTTGTAGGCAGGCTGCGATGCGGCATCAAAGGCCCCAAGCTTGCGGAAAGGATACCATCCCGTTGGAATGCTGTCAAGAAACCAGACTCGGTTGGGATTCGACTGAAACAGAGAGCATGAGCGTTTCTCTTTCCTGGATTGGCAAAGGTGAACCTGTGTATGCGTATCCTTGCCGGCCACGATGCGTTATTGCCTTTGAAACTACTCACCCTCCCGCAGGTTTGAAGCCCGTCTGGCCGAGAATCGCTGCTTCAAAGCCGTTTTTCCGATGTAAGACCATTGCGCATCGCAACCTGCGGGAGGGTAGCTGGTAGTTACCTGCCTTTGACAGAAGGGCGCAATTCCGCCTATAATGGTACCGGAATCAACTGCAACGACCTGACAGGGCCGGCGCCACAGGCACGGCCCTTCCGCATGTAATCTGTCAATTAAGGAGGACTTAGAATTGACTAGTGGCCCAATTTCCCCGCACGGTGGCGAACTGGTAGATCGCGTCGTCCATGGCCCGCGACGGGAGCGGATGCTCGCCCGCGCCGCGCATTTGCCCCGGCTTACCCTTTCGCACATGTCCATCAGCGATCTGGAAATGATCGCCGTGGGCGCGTACAGCCCCCTGAAAGGATTCATGACCCAGGCCGACTACGAGCGCGTCGTGCACGAGATGCGCCTGGCCGACGGAACGGTCTGGCCGATCCCCGTCACGTTGCCGGCGCAGGCCGACGAGGTAGCAAACCTGAAGCCCGGCGACGAAATTGCCCTGGTTGAGCCCGATGACCGCGTCCTGGCGATCCTGGAACTTGAGGAGAAGTTCAGATACGACAAGCTGACGGAGGCGAAGGAAGTCTATCGCACGACCGACGACGCGCATCCGGGCGTCAAGCGGGTCTACGGCCAGGGCGACGTTCTCCTGGGCGGCCCGATTCATCTGCTGCGAATGCCCGGCAACCTGGAATTCCCGGAGTTTCGGCATACGCCGGCCCAGACCCGCCGCATGTTCGACCGTCGCGGGTGGCGGCGCGTAGTCGGCTTCCAGACCCGCAACCCGATCCACCGCGCCCACGAGTACATCCAGAAGACGGCGTTGGAAATCGTCGATGGGCTGTTCGTGCATCCCCTGGTGGGCGAGACGAAGCCCGATGATATTCCGCCCGATGTGCGTCTGGAGAGCTATCAGACCTTGCTGCGCGACTACTATCCGCCGGAGCGGGTGATTCTGGGCGTCTTCCCGGCGGCCATGCGGTACGCCGGCCCGCGCGAAGCGGTGTTCCACGCCCTGGCCCGTAGGAACTACGGTTGCACGCATTTCATTGTGGGACGGGATCATGCCGGCGTGCGTGGGTACTACGGCACCTACGATGCCCACTACATCTTTGATGAGTTCGAGCCTGAGGAGATCGGCATCACGCCGATGTTCTTCGACCACGCCTTTTTCTGCAGGAAGTGCGGTGGCATTGTCAGCGCCAAGACCTGCCCGCATGACGACAGCTACCACATCGTATTGAGCGGCACGCAGGTCCGCGAGATGCTGGAGCGCGGGGAGATGTTGCCGTCCGAGTTTACCAGACCGGAGGTGTCGAAAGTGTTGATTGAAGGTATGCGAAGGAGGCTGAGGGGGTTAACCGGAGCCAAAGACGAACCGGAAGGAACCGGGGAGGCTCCTTCGTTCAAGCCGCGCAAAGTGTTTGTGATTGGGTTAGACTGCGCTGAACCGAGCCTGGTGTTCGACAAGTGGCGGGATGAGTTGCCGAACCTGAGCCGGCTGTTGGACCAGGGGGCGTACGGGGAGTTGGAAAGCTCGACGCCACCGATTACCGTGCCGGCCTGGAGCAGCATGCTCTCCAGCCGCGACCCGGGCCAGCTTGGGTTCTACGGCTTCCGCAATCGGGCTGACTATTCGTACGACAAGATGACCATTGCTACGAGCTCGGCCGTGCGCGCCCCCCGTGTGTGGGACATCCTGGGGCGGGCCGGCAAGCAGGTCGTCGTGGTCGGCGTGCCGCAGACGTACCCGATACGTCCCGTGAATGGCCACCTCATCTCCAGCTTCCTGACCCCGCCGGGCGCGAAGTACACATACCCCACCGATTTCGCGACCGAGGTCGAGAGCCTGGTGGGCGAGTATCTGGTGGACGTGCCGCACTTTCGCACTGACGACAAGGACTACCTCCTGGAACAAATCTATGACATGACGGAGAAGCGGTTCACCGTCCTCAAGCACCTGATGCGAACCAGGCCGTGGGACTTCTTCATGTTCGTGGAGATGGGCGTGGATCGCATTCATCACGGCTTCTGGAAATACCACGATCCGTCTCACCCGAAGTACGTGCCGGGCAATCCGTACGAGAACGCCATCCAGGACTACTATCGCTACATTGACCGCGAGATTGGTGAGATGGTTGACAGCCTGGATGACGACACTGTGGTCATGGTGATCAGCGATCACGGCGCTAAGAGCATGGACGGTGGTATCTGCTTCAACGAGTGGCTTATTCAGGAAGGCTACCTGGTGTTGAAGGACAAGCCCACTGAGGGCATTGTGCCGCTGGAGAAGTGCGAGGTGGACTGGGCGCGGACGAAGGCGTGGGGGGCGGGGGGCTATTATGGCCGGCTGTTCCTGAACGTTCAAGGCCGCGAACCCCAGGGTGTGATCCCCGCTCGCGACTACGAGAGAACGCGCGATGAACTGACGGAGAAACTGATCGCCCTCCAGGATCACCAGGGGCGGGTGATTCCGGGCACGCGGGTGTTGAAGCCGCAGGAAGTATACCGCGAAGTCAACAACATCCCGCCGGATCTGATCGTGTACTTCGGGGACCTGCGGTGGCGGTCGGTGGGCAGCTTGGGTCTCAACCGGATTCACACTTTCGAGAACGACACCGGCCCCGATGACGCCAATCATGCCCAGATGGGTCTGTACATGTTCTACGACCCGAGGGAGAACCTGGCCGGCCGTGTGTTACAAGGCATGCAGCTAGAAGACGTAGCACCTACGATTCTCGACCTGATGGGCCTGCCTGTGCCGCGAGAGATGGAGGGGGAGGTGATTCGACACGCATCCTAGTGCAGCATGGCGTACATCACGTCTTGCCGCAGTTGGCTGGATGGC
>JBHHTZ010000504.1:0-3558 GCA_046753605.1 Anaerolineae bacterium | reverse complement strand
GGCCTCCAGCGAGGCAGGGAAGCGAGATCGACACCCAGGTGACGCGGGCACGTGCCTGCGCCTATCAATTCAGACGTGGCCGGCGCTCCGCCGACACGTTGATGAAGTTTGAGAAAACAATCAGGGTACTGTGTCTGCCAGGCCCGCCCGCCGATGAAGCGACGTCCTGAGGCCCCTCCCGAGCCTGTCGAGGGGCTCGTCGAAGGGTCGGCGGGCTACGAAGCTGCGCCCCATCAATGGGACTTTTTCGCCTGAAACGGGACCTCAGCCCGATTCATCGGGCGTTGCTGTGTAGCACGGGCACTTCATGCCCGTGCGGGCACCGGCTGAGAAGTGACGCGCCGCTGCCGGATTATTCTCTCAAGGTTCATGAACGTGACACTTGATGCGTGAGGCGTAATCGGCTACACTCATCCGGCATGGAACCGGATTCTGACCAGGGTTGGACCGAATTTGGACTTGAGCCTGGTACGATTCGAGAGGCTTTGCAGACCGAGGAGAATCATGGCAGTTCTTGATGACTTGTTTGCCAATCTACCGCCGGATGTGCCGGTGCGATCCATCCTGGTGGGGGCGCACTGGACCATCGTTTGCAGTCGGCGCGCCGGCCTGGCTTCGACGCTGATGGACACCTGGCCCCACGGCCACAGCCGGGTGGCCGATGTGGGCCGGCTGCACGAAAAGACCGCCCACGAGTTGGCCCAGTTTGCTCGTTCAGATAACCTCCTGGAAGCCAGCATCGGCGTGGCAGCGCTGAACTCGCTGCTAGAAGTCGATAGCCGCCGTGTGGTTGAACTGGATGCCGTGGACGTGTTGGGGGAGCGGGGGCGCGGCAAGCGGGTGGCCGTCGTGGGCCATTTCCCGTTCATCCGCCGGCTTCGCCCGACCGTGAAAGAGCTATGGGTGCTGGAAGAGCGCCCCCTGCCCGACGAACATCCCGCCGCCGCAGCCCCCGATCTGATCCCGCAGGCGGATGTGGTGGCCATCACGGCTACCACGCTGATCAATCGGACGCTGGATGGGTTGCTCCGGCTCTGCCGGCCAGAGGCGTTCGTGATGATTCTGGGACCGAGTACGCCGCTGTCGCAGGCGCTGTTCGACTACGGGGTGGATGTGTTGTCGGGGACGCAAGTCATCGACGAGGGGGCAGCCATGCGCACCATCGGGCAGGGGGCCATTTTCCCGCAGGTGGCGGGTGTGCGGCGAGTGACGATGGCGCGCGAGTGAGAGGGTACCATGCAAGTATTCATACGCAAGATGATTCCGGCGCTGCTGGTGAGTTTCGTGCTGGCACTGTCGCCGGCCGGCCTGGCCCAGGCTCAAGACACCGCACCTGTCGTGCGCGCCGTCCTGTTCTACTCGCCCACGTGTCCCCACTGCCAACATGTGATCGAGGATGTTCTGCCCCCACTGTACGATCAGTACGGCTCACAACTGCAAATCATCGGCGTGAGCACGCTGGAGTCGGAGGGGTGGGCGCTCTACCAGGTGGCTGCTGAGCGATTCTCCATACCCAAAGAGCAGCAGGTGGTGCCGACCCTGATTGTGGGCGAGACCGTGTTGATCGGCGCGGACGAGGTGGCCGAGCAATTCCCTGGCATAATCAAGGCCGGCCTGGCAGCCGGCGGTGTGGCTTTACCGGACATCCCCGGCCTCCTCGAACTATTGCCACCAGAAACCTCGGCGCAGGCTGGCTCCGGTCCCGTCGTGCCCGAGGAGAAGCACCCCAGCCCACTGGAGATGTTTGCCCGCGACCCTGCCGGCAACACCCTGGCACTCATCGTGCTGATCGGCATGATCATGAGTCTGGGGTATGTGGCGATTGATGGTCGGCAGGTCTTGCGCCCCCGCCGGCGCACGCCCGACCCGGATCTGCCAGCCTGGGGGTGGGTGGTGCCTGTGCTGGCTCTGGCAGGCCTGGGGGTGGCGCTCTACATGGCCTACGTGGAAACTCAAGGGGTGCAGGCCGCCTGCGGGCCGGTGGGCGATTGCAACACGGTCCAACAGAGCCCGTACGCGCGGCTGTTCGGCGTCCTGCCGATCGGGGTAGTGGGTGCTATCGGCTACATCGCCATGCTTGCCGCGTGGGCATGGCGGCGACTGGGCAGCGACGACCGCCGGCGCGCCATCGCCTCCCTCACCCTGTTCAGCATGACAGCCTTCGGCGTGCTGTTCTCCATCTACCTCACCTTCCTGGAACCGTTTGTCATCGGTGCCACATGCGCCTGGTGTCTGAGTTCAGCCGTCATCATCACCTTGCTGTTGCTATTCACAGCGCGGCCAGGCATGCAGGCGCTCCAGGTACTGCGGACCTAGCCGGCCAACAGCCTCCTGAGCCTCACTCACGGGACGCCGGGCTGAGCAAGTGCCTCATCCATGCCTGCTCCTCCGCCGAGAGGGGTGGCGGCGGAGGGTCCTGCTGGTAGTCGATGGACAGGTGATAGAACGCCTCATCGTAGACGTCGGCCAACGCCGCCGGCAGATCAAGCACAACGTCTTTGTCCGGGTGGCGCAGCGGTACCGGCAGTCTTGGCAGGGCTTCCGATAGTCGGATGGGCCACACTTCCATTGTGCCAGAGCCGGCCCGCGTGAGCACGACCATGTACGGCGCCTGGGGAACACGCGCATACTCCCACACGCGCGTCCCCCGGCGTACCAGGTCAATTTCAAGGAGATGGACGCCGGCTGCCCGGATCCGCTCACGCTTCTGGCGGTAGCGACTCAGGTTTGGCTCTCGCTTGTTAACCGGTGATATAATCTCGATACTTGTCACTAACTGGTTTTCAGCCACATCTCGAATTTCCACACTGACCAGGCGCACCTGTGGTATGGGAATGGTCAATGGCGCCGAGGGCGTGACCGGCTCAGCCACCATCACGCCGCCGGCCGGCTGGGGAGCCGGCTGCACCTGCACGATTTCCACATCAGGATACATGACGCCGATTTCGGCCTCAAACGTCTCGTCCTCGATCACCGAGATCTCCAGTCGGGCGACGTATTTGGGCTGTATCTGCGGAGCCAGCAATTGCCGGATCTTGTGTGCCAGAGCCGCATGAAAATCAGGCCACAGGTAGCCTTCCAAAAACGGATCCATTCCCGGAAATGGCGAGGGCATGGCGAAGCCTCCTTCCTCAAATGGCGATGTTGATCCTATGATAGCATAATTCGGAGCAAAAAGGAAGATAGACAGGCCGGAGCTTCCGACTTCCGGACGCGCAGGTACAAGATGAACGCGCCGGCCACGTCGATGTTCGGTTGACAAAAAAGTTTTTTTATGCTAGAATATTTCCAAAGTTGAATCCACATCACTTCCTTGCAACCCGCATCCCTCTCATTTGGCCGCCGGTGATTGATTCAGCTTCTTGCGTTGAATGGGGCTGTTCTGTCAATACCGGTCGACAAGGGACATATTATGATTGAGCAAGTTACTTCGGCTACGCTCAGCACAAGGTTTGTTGCGCGCGAGCCCGAGCTGGCACAGCTTAATGACTTCCTCGACCGCGCCCTGGCCGGCCACGGCCAGGTCTGCTTCGTCACGGGCGAGGCCGGCGCCGGCAA
>JBHHTZ010000503.1:0-3565 GCA_046753605.1 Anaerolineae bacterium | reverse complement strand
CGTTCGTCCTTCGTCAGCGGTCAAGTCTACAACGTCCACGCCTGTGACGGAGAGCCCGGATCGGCCCACCAGAAGTGGAGATTGCCGGCGGTGCCATCGGGCATCATCTTCCGAATCATAGGGCCGCGCCTGTCTGCCTGTCTGCCACCAGGCAGGCCTTCGGCACAGGCAGGTCAGTACCTCCTGCCTCTCTCGCTGTACTGGGAAAACAAGGCGGGTAGGGGCCGGCTAACACCCCATATGCATCAAGCTAAGGCCAGCGACCGCCGGTTGAGTAGCTCGCAGCGTAGCGGCTTGGGTTGAGCTTGCCGAAACCAGCGTATCGAAACCAAGGGAGCGGGTCTCGCCAGAGCGCTGGGTTTCGATACGGCCCTTCACTGGCGTTTCAGGCCCTACTCAACCGGCGCTTTCGTCTACTCATAACGTTAGCTTGATGCGTATGGGGTTGAACCCCGCCCCTACTGAAGTCTCGTTCGAACGCCAACCTGATAGGTATTGGCCCGTCTACTGAACACTCTTCCGCAGCAGCGGTAGGTACAGGCGGAAAGGCGGCAGGTCGAGTGTCTTGTAGGCCCAGTTGTCGGTGGAGATGTCCTCCTCTCCGGCGTGGTGGTCTATGTGGACCCAGATGTCGTGAGCCCCGTACTTGCCGGCGGTGTCCCACGTGATACTGGCTGTAGCTGTCTCGCCGGCCGGGATCATCGGGATCACCTCGCCGCCGATGAGCTGCCCACCCCGGCGAGGGTCGCCATCCCAGAACTCCACGGGGACAAAGGTGAAGGTATCGCCCTGGGCCTCGACCGTGGCCGAGATGTGGACCGTTTCGCCAAGGGCCGGCGTCTCGGGATCGAAGACGATGTCCTCCGGCGAGATCTTCAGGCTAATCGGCCCTAGCGGTGGAGCCCCTGGTACCTTGACCGGGAGGATAGCATACGCTTTGTTGTAGTCCTCTTGCATCTCCTCGATCTCGCCCTCGGGGTCTACGACGGCGTAGATCTCCAGACTCTGGCCGCCGTAGCCTGCGGTGTCGAACTGCACCGAGACGGTGGCGCTGTCCATCGGATTCAGTTGGGAGATGGTCTGGTCGCTGCCGATCTGCACACCGCCGTCGTCTGGGTCGCCCCGATAGAAGCGGACCTTGACATCGTGGGCTCCCACCAGGCTGTAGTTGCGCACTTTGGCCTGGATGGTGACCGTCTGCCCAGCCATGGGGGAGTCAGGCTCGAAGGTGATCTCCTTGCTCAGCAGGCGTTTATACTCGACAGCGGGGTCGAGATCGTCGTATCTCCAGGGCAAGTTGAAAGTGGGATCGGGTTTGTCGTAGGTGATCTCCCACCACTCCTCATGCGGCCCCGCTGCGTAGTCCACCACCAGATGCCCATCGTCCGATGACCAGTAGACGTACGGCTCCACCCAGTAGGTGTAGTCCCGGTCAATGGCATCGAAGTAGAGGTGGATCGCGGTGGTGTCCTGGAAGCTTACCTTGTGGGTGGACACCTCCCCTCGGCCGTAGGTTCCCTCCACGCTGGCCTTGATGCCCCAGTACTCCACCTCAGCCCCAACGGAGAGATCCAGTTGGCTGGACTTCTTGGTCTCATCGCTTTCGACATCTGACCACTCGACCCAGAACTGATAGGGGTTGGCCCCCAGATAGTTGCGGCCGGCGGCCTTGACTAAGTTGCCAATGTCATCCGGCCCTTCCTGCGAGTAGGAGAGAAGATTGTGGTTCTCGTGGCTTGGGAAGTGGAAAGACGAGCGGGTCTTGCCGTCAATGCGGGCGATGGTTGTGGCCTCGCAGTTGCCCGAGCAAGATGGGTTCCGCTTGCGGGGAAAAATCACTACGATGTGGCCCCGCACCGCGTCGGTGCTGTCGGTGTAGACCGGGTACTCCCAGACGTCGTAATCCGTCTCGCTGCGGAAGATGACGTCATCGGAGGCAGCCCAGGCCAACTGGCCGAAGGCCACCTCCCTGAAGGAGGTGGTGGTCTTCTCGAAGCCCTCCCCGTAGGACGCCGTGAGGCTGGCGTTAACGATGCCGTACTCGGCCTCCACACCTGTAGAGACGCCCCAGTCGCGGGTGGTGGTGAGGGACATCTCGGTGCTTTGACGCTGCTCGTTCTCGTAGCTGGCGTAGGTGTCGGTGTTGTTGTTGACGTTGTAGCGGGTGCCGTCAATGACGTCGTAGTGCTTGGGCGGCTCGTTGATGACGGCAATGAGCTGTTCGGCGTCCACCACGTTGGAGGAGTAGTGGGGCCGCTCCACCCGGACGCTGTCGCCGTCGAAGTTGCCCACCGCTACCGCCAGGTGCTTGCCACCGTGCAGTTCCTCATCTTGACGCCTTCCTTTACCTTCGATGGATCCGAGATCGGTAGCCACCTGATAGACCTTGGTCCACAAGTTGGTACCGCCTACCCCAGTCCAGGCCAGGACGATCTCGGCCCGCACGTCCCGGTTCATGTCCCCGACGGCTACAGAGAGGTCGCCCCCGACCCTCTCGTCCACAATCTCCGACTGGTAGTCCAAGTCTAGCTCGCTGTTCGAAGCGAAGACCCGAACGACGATGTCATCGTCCTGGCCTTCGTAGGCGAAGACGATCTCGTCCGTCCCGTCGGTGTTGAAGTCGCCTGTCGCCACGCTCAGGTGATTGTCGCCATGGACGCCATGCTCCCCTTCCACATTCTTTCCCTTGGCGGTGAGTGTGCCCAGGTTGTCAGTGACCTGGTAGATCTTGAGGTTGGCCTTGTTGCTGCCTCCCTCCCAACCAACCGCGATCTCATCAACCGCGTCACCGTTGAAGTCGCCGGTGGACACCGCCAGGTGTTTGCCGCCGTGGAGCTCCTCGTCCTGGAGCCTGGCCTCGGCGTAGAGATCGCCATTCCGGTCCACGTCGTAGACCTTGGTCCACAAGTTGGTTCCACCTTCCCCAGTCCAGACTAGAACGATCTCGTCGCCGCCGTCACCATCGAAATCGCCGGTGGCCACATCTAAGTCGCCGCCTACTGTCTCGTCCTGGATCTTGCCCATAGGCCAGGGATAGAGGCCACCGTAGGTGTCGAAGATCTTGAGGTTCACCCCGAAGCCCTCCCAGGCCAGGACGACCTCATCTTGGCCATCCTCATCAAAATCCCCCGTAGCCAGGCGGAGGTGCCTATCGCCGTAGACATGTTCCCCAGGATAGAACGCCTCCCAGGGGTCATAGTTGAGATCGTCATCAGCGGATGCGATCGTACCAAACATCCCATCATAGTCCCGGGCGGTGATGATGTCTACCCGGCCGTCGCCATTGAAGTCCCCAGTCGCCACGTCTAGGTGGTGGGTCTCATGGACCCCGGATCCTTGGATGATCATCTTGTCCTCGGCAGACGGGTTATCCAGGTTGGCATTCACGTCGTACATCTTGACGTTAAACTTGTCGTACTCGCCTTCCCAGGCGAGGACGATCTCGTCCCAATCCACCAGCGTGTAGTTGCCGGCCAGGGGGTCGGAAGCTGCGCCCTGCTCCAGCAGGATGTCCAGGTTGTCCACCTTGGCCCGATGGCCGACGCGATGGCGGGGGATGCCTGGC
>JBHHTZ010000502.1:0-3567 GCA_046753605.1 Anaerolineae bacterium | reverse complement strand
TCTTGCAGGGTAGCAGGGATTCCTCACTCCGCTGGCGCTCCGTTCGGAATGACATATGAGCGGGCGCCGGCTGAGATGCAACGCGCTGTTGCCGGATCATTTGCTCACGGTTCATCATTCGCTGGCGATAATCGCATTTTCCGAGCCCCGTGTTGACAATCCTGACAGCCGCGTGCATAATTGGCGTTCATTCCTGATGATCGCACGCATTCGCAACACCTACACTTCCTTTGACCCCCAGTTCTGGGTGCTGTTCGCCGGCACGCTGATCAACGCCGTCGGCTTCAGTTTCATCTTCCCGTTCATCACCCTCTACCTGACCGGGCAGTTGGGTCTGACGCTGACGACCGTGGGCGCGCTGATCACGTTAAACTCTGCCTCGGGGATAGTGGCCCAGATTGTTGGCGGTTCGCTGGCCGACCGGCTGGGACGCAAGCTGATGATGGCGTTTAGTACGCTGGGCTCCAGCCTGCTGATTGCCGGCCTGGGCGCCGTCCATACGCTCCCGACCGTCGCCGGCGTGGTTTTGCTGATGGGCTTCATCAACCCGCTGTTTCAGCCGGCCAGCCAGGCCATGATCGCCGATTTGGTGGGTCCCGACCGCCGCGCCGAAGCGTACGGGCTGCTGCGTGTGGCCAACAACCTGGGCGTGGTGATTGGGCCGTCGGTAGGGGGCTTCGTCGCCGCGCGCTCCTACCTGGCGCTGTTCCTGGTAGCTGCCGTATCCGGACTCGTCTACTTTGTCATCCTGGTGCTCTTTATCCGTGAGACGAAGCCCGATCTTCCGGCGCCGGCCGTGGACGCCCCAGATGCAAAGCACGACGAGGGTTATCGACAGGTACTGCGAGACCGTCCGCTGCTGGTTTTCTGCATAGCCATGGCCCTGATCGTGGCCGTGAATGCTCAACTGTGGACCGTTTTCCCCGTGTACATGAAGAGTCAATTCGGAATCCCCGAGAACCGGTATGGGCTGCTGATGGCGATGAACGCGACGATGGTGGTCACACTCCAGTTCGCGATCACCCGGTTCACCAGCCGCTTCCCCCACGCGGAAATGATGGCTCTGGGCGCGGTTCTGTACACCATCGGCATCGGGTCCGTCGGCTGGTCGAGCAGCTACTGGCACTTTGCCTCCAACGTCATGATCGCAACGCTGGGGGAGATGGTTCTCTACCCGACAGCCGCCGCTTTCGTGGCCGATCTGGCGCCGCCGCACCTGCGGGGGCGGTACATGGGCGCTCAGGGATTGGCCGGCGGGGTCGGATTCGGCATCGGGCCGCTGCTGGGCGGCGCCCTGGCGGATCGACTGGGAGCAGCGCAGGCGTGGCCGCTCATGTTGCTGGTCGGCCTGGTGTCGGCAGCCGGCTTCCTGAGATTGCGGAAAGTTCAGCGCACACCGTCGGTTGTCGCGTTTTGAGTAGTTAACACGAGTGAGGTATCCACGATGAACCCTGCACAACGTCTGGCCGGCCTCCAGGAATCTGTCATCCGCGAGATGACCCGGCTGGCCTATCAACATGACGCCATCAATCTGTCGCAAGGCTACCCTGACTTCCCCGCGCCGGAGGCGGTGAAACAGGCTGCCATCGATGCTATTCGGTCGGACTACAACCAATACAGCATCACCTGGGGCCGGCCGGCCACCCGACAGGCCATCGCCGACAGGCTCCGGCGACAATATGGCATGGACTGGATCGACCCCGATCAGCATGTGACGGTTACGTGTGGCGTCACTGAGGCCATCGTCGTGTCCCTGATGGGCATCGTCAATCCCGGCGACGAGGTCGTGGTCATCGAGCCGTTCCACGAGAATTTCGTGCCGGCGGTGGCCTTTGCCGGCGCGCGCCCGGTGTTCGTCCCCCTGGAGCCCCCGGACTACCGGCTCGACCCCGATCGGCTGCGGCAGAGCTTCGGGCCTCGCACGCGGGCCATTCTGGTGAACACGCCCCACAACCCCACCGGCCGCGTGTTCACGCGAGAAGAGTTGACCGCCGTCGCCGATCTGTGCCAGGAGTTCGATGCCATCGCCGTGACGGACGAGATCTACGAGTACATCATCTACGATGGGCTCACACATTTGCCTATGGCCACGCTGCCCGGCATGGCGGAGCGAACCATCACGACCGGCGGTTTCAGCAAGACCTACGCGGTAACTGGCTGGCGGTTGGGTTACGCCGTCGCGCAGGAGCCGTGGAGCACCGCCCTGCGCACGGTCCACGACTACACGACTATATGCGCACCGACGCCCTTTCAGGAGGCGGCCGTCGCTGCCCTCGCCTTGCCAGATTCGTACTACGCTGCGTTGCAGGCCGGCTACACCGATCGCCGCGACCAGATGATCGCGATCCTGAACGATGTAGGATTCAAGGCCACGCCGCCGGAGGGCGCCTACTACGTCATGGCCGATTTCAGCGACTTCGATTTTGACGGGGATGACACTGCCTTCGCGCGATGGATGGCTACCCAGGCCCGCGTTGCCGTCGTCCCAGGCTCCAGCTTTTACCACATACCGGAGCTCGGAAAATCGAGTGTGAGGTTCGCGTTTCCAAAACGGCTGGAAACCCTGGAACTGGCCGGCGAGCGTCTGCGCGCGGCGCTGGAGGTGGTGTGACCGCACGCAAGCCGGCCTGGCTGGGCGTGGTATTGGTGGCGGCCGGCGCTATCCTGTGGGGCACGCTGGGCATTGTCTACACAGCGGCCATTCGTCAGGGCGTCGATACCAGTGCCCTGGCCTTCTGGCGAGCCTCACTGTCCAGCATTGTCATGGTCGTTGGTCTCGGTGTGCTCCGCCCGCGCCTGCTTCGCATTCGGCTGCGCGATGTCCCGTTCTTCGCGGCTTTTGGCGTCCTGAGCATTGCTGCGGTGTCCGTCGTATATATTCTCGCCGTTGATCAGGTGGGCGTGGCGCTGGCGGCCGTTTTGCTCTACACAGCACCCGCCTGGGTCACCATTCTGGCGTGGCAACTGTACAACGAGCCACTCACACGAATTAAAGTGATGGCGCTTCTGCTAGCCTTCGCCGGCACGGCGCTGGCCGCCGAGGTCTACAATCCGGCGAGTCTGCGCCTGAATGCTTCGGGTTTGTTCTTCGGTCTGGCATCAGGCTTCACATACGCTCTGTACACGATCCTTGGCCGGCGGGCTCTTGTGAACTACAGCCCGATAACCACCGTGACCTACAGCTTCGCTTTTGCCGGGCTTGCCCTGATTCCGCTCATCTCGATGCAAGACGTGCGCTTCGTGATCGACGGGCCGCCCGCACTGTGGGCTACCCTCGCCGCGCTGGCACTGGGCCCCACGGTTGCCTCTTTCATGCTCTACACTCACGGCCTGGAATACATCGAGGCCGGCGTTGCCAGCATCATCGCCACCCTGGAAGTGGTGAGCGCGGCCGTGCTGGGCTATCTGATCCTGGGGCAACGTCTCTCGCCAGCGCAGACCGCCGGCGGCGTGTTGATCATCGTGGCCGTGATGATGCTGGCTGCGAGCCACCGCCGGCAACGGGAGCGTGGGCCGGCCGTGACACCGGGTATTGTTGGTGATCAGCAGTGATATGCGGGGCCGGCC
>JBHHTZ010000501.1:0-3593 GCA_046753605.1 Anaerolineae bacterium | reverse complement strand
CCGGCCATACATTCTGGATGACGCGCCGGCCGCCCACGCTCCATTCCGCGACGACCCTCACAGCCACATTCGCTCCTGGTTGGGCGTGCCGCTGGTCGTCGGCGACCGCGTCATCGGCATGCTGGCGGTGGATAGCACAGAGCCTAGCCACTTCACCGAAGCCGATGCGCGGCTGGCCACCGCCTTCGCCGACCAGGTAGCCATTGCGTTGGAGAATGCGCGGCTGTTCGAGGCGGAACACAGACACAGCAGAGACCTTGAAGCTCTGCGCCAGGCGAGTCTGCATCTCACATCCAGCTTGGAGTTGCAGCCGGTCCTGGAGGCGATCCTCCGTCACACCGTCAGACTGGTGGAGGCTACCGACGTTCACATCTTCCTCTACAATGGTGAGCGAGTAACGTTCGGAGCGGCGTTGTGGGCGAATGGTCGCCATGAGACGCCCTATACTGAGGTTCGATCTGACGGCCTGACTTATATCGTCGCCCGCAGTGGGGAACGGGTTATCGTGCCCGACGTCAACACTCACCCCCTTTTCCAGGACTGGTCGTGGGGTGGCGCCATCGCCGGCCTGCCGCTGCGCATCGGCGACCGCGTGGTGGGCGTGATGAACGTCGCCTTTGACCATCCCCGCAGCTTTGATGAGGATGAGCTACGCGTCCTGGAGCTGTTCGCAGACCAGGCGGCTATCGCCCTGGCGAACGCCCGTCTCTTCCAGGCAGAGCAGCATCGGCGAGAGGTGGGAGCGGCCCTGCTGGAGATCACCCAGGTGGCCGGCTCGTCGTTGGAACTCAAGCAGATCCTGAAACGCATCGCCCGGCTCACCGCCGAGGCCTGCCAGACCGATCGCTGCTCTGTCTTCCTGCTGGACGACGCGGGCGAGTACCTGCAACCCGTTATGTCCCAGTACGCCGACGGCCACGTGGAACCGGAAATGTGGCAGCTCTTCAAATCCACCGGCGCCGACCGGGTGGACGCTGTGCCCTTGTTCCGCGACGCTATCCGCGAACGTCGACCGGCGCTGCTGGACGACCCGGCGCGCACGGACCTTCTCCCTCGCAAGTGGACGGAACCCTTCGGGATTCAGAAACTGCTGGTGGTCCCGCTCATCAGCCACGAGCGGGTCATCGGGCTGATGGCCCTCGACTACACCGCTGCCGATCGCGAGTTCACACCCGAGCAGATTGAACTGGCGCAGACCATTGGCGGGCAGGTGGCGGTCAGCATCGAGAACGCTCAACTGTATGCCGGGATGAAGGAGTTGGCCATCACCGACAGCCTGACGAGCCTGTATAACCGGCGTGGCTTTTTCGAGCTGGGCCGGCGTGAGCTCGAACGGGCGCGGCGGTTTGGCCGGCCCCTGACGGCCATCATGTTCGACCTGGACCACTTCAAGCGGGTGAACGATGCCTACGGTCACGCCACGGGCGATCAGGTCTTGGCCGGGCTGGCGGAATGCTGCCGGCATGAACTGCGCGAGGTAGACCTGCTGGGACGCTACGGCGGCGAGGAGTTTGCCGTCCTGCTGCCCGAGAGTGGTCTGACGACTGCCCGGCCGGTGGCAGAGCGGCTGCGCCGGCAGGTCGAGCGGGCAGCGATTGATACCGACCGTGGACCGATGACGATCACCATCAGTCTGGGCGTTGCGATGCTGGACGAGACGTGTGCCGACCTGGAAGCCTTGCTCGAACGGGCTGACCAGGCGCTCTACGCTGCCAAGCAGACCGGACGGAATCGGGTGTGCGTGCGGGAAAGAAAAATGATGAACGATGAATGATGAATGATGAACGGGAGGACGGAGTCATCACTCATCATTTACTTAAGGGGGACTTGAACACCATGGAACTCAACCAGATGTTAGACGCCGGCCAGGTGGAACGCTTTCTGCAATCGCTCGCTGAGATCGTGCCTGTGACCCTGCGCGTGGAAGACCTGGACGGCCAGGTGCTGGCTGAAGTCATGCCGGCCAGCGTGACCGCTGAGCAGGGGAGCGCGGGAGAGGAGGAGACAAGGAGACAAGGAGACAAGGAGACAAGGGAACAGGGAGACCGTCACCCTGTCTCCCCCTCGCCCCCTCACCTTGTCACCCCTGCGCCTCCGCACCTCCGCGCCTCCGCTCAAAGGGAGGTGCGCGCACCCATCGAAATCCACGACGAGCAGAGTGGCTATGTGGTCGGCCTGGCCCTCCACGCGGGCGGGCCGGCAGCCCAGGTTATTGAGGCTGTCACCCACCTGGCTGCTCAGGTTCTTGCCGAACAGGTTTACAGAGAGCACGAACTCAACAGTCTGTCAACCGAACTGCTCGACAAGTACGAGGAAGTCACGCTGCTGTACGATCTGAGCCAGGCTTTGGGCTCTGTTTTCGACATCCCGACCATCTGCGAAATCGCGCTCGAGAAAGCTGTGCAGGCGGTGCCGGCTGCCAAGGCTTTCATCATGCTGAAAGATGAGACCTCGGAATTCCTTACCGTGGTGGCGGCGCGGGTGGATGGACTTATTGGTTGGACGACACCGGTCGGCCAGGGGGTTAGCGGACGCGTTGCAGCATCGGGCAAGCCGATCTTGTTGCTGGAGGGTGAGGAATTGCCGGCGGGCATGCCCGAAGACCAGGCGCCCCGTGACGCTGTGCTGGCAGTCCCCCTGACTCTGGCCGGCGGGCAGAGTGACGAGCAGGTTCTTGGTGTAATGACTCTGGCAGGCAAAGCCCACGGAAAAATGTTCACCGCCGGCGACGCCAAGCTGCTCACGACCATCGCGACTCAGATCGCCATCGGCATCCACAACAGCCGGCTGGTCGAGGCCCAGCGAGAAGCCGAGCGGGTGCGCCAGGAGATGGAGATTGCGGCCCACATCCAGCAGAGCCTGTTGCCTGAGGCCCCGCCTCAACTGATGGGCGCGACCGTGGCCGGATATTGCAGCCCGGCGGCCAACGTCGGCGGCGACTACTACGACGTCCTGACGGACGACGCCGGCCGGCTAACGCTGCTCATCGCCGACGTCTCTGGCCACAGCATCGGCGCAGCCCTGATGATGGCTATGGCGCGCAGCATCCTGCGGCGCGAGATTGCCCAGGGCGAATCGCCGGCCGCTGTGCTGGCTGCCACCAACACGGCCATGCTGCAAGACCTGACCAATGCCGGCCTGTTCATCACCATGTTCTGCGCGCGCTACGATCCGACCACGCGCTGCTTCACCTTCGCCAATGGGGGCCACAATCCGCCTCTGCTCCGACGCGCGGCCGACGGGCAGTTTGTTGCTCTGGACGGCGACGGGTTGATCGTTGGCATTCTCGATGATGTGGTGTATGAGGAGCAGTCCATCACCCTGCAGCCGGGTGACGCTGTGGTTCACTACACCGATGGCATCGTCGAGGCGCGTAACCTGGAGGGAGAGCAATTTGGCGAGGACCGGCTGCAAGAACTCCTCGCGGAAAACGGCGACCTGGGTCCGGGCGCCATGGCAGATCGAATCTACGAGGCCGTGCGGGAGCACAGTCGGGACATTGCCCAGCAGGACGATATTACGCTGCTGATCTTGAAAGTCGATGGAACAGTGGACAGTAATCAGTGATCAGTAAACAGTAATCAGTAAACAGT
>JBHHTZ010000500.1:0-3599 GCA_046753605.1 Anaerolineae bacterium | reverse complement strand
GGGAAGATCAAGCAAGATCGGGTGATGACGGCCATTGTGGGGAGCTACCCAAAGCCGAAGTACCTGTTCCCCGGCAGCGGCCGCGAGTTGCTCGATGCAGTCGGGATGAGCTTTTACGACCTGGAGCAGGAAGTTGGCAGTCGAGAATTCCAGCAGCGGTTGGACCGGGCCGCGCTGATGGCGGTCGAAGATCAGAACGCCGCCGGCATCGATTTTATCACAGATGGTGAGGAACGTCGGGGGCACTATGTGCTGTATGTCTTGCGACAACTGAACGGATTCGACTTCGAGCACCTGAGGTCAACATCCATCCGCGACGGCGCTTACGCGCGCGAACTGCCGGTTGTGACCGGGAAGATCGCTTACAAGCGTCCGATCACTTCGGCTGGGCTCGGTACAAGCCTGGTGGGCGATTTCCAGTTCACGCGACAACATGCCGATGGCATCGCCAAGATCGGCCTGCCTGGGCCGTCGACGGTTGTGGACTGCGTGGCCGATGACTACTACGGCGGTGATCTGGAGCAGATGGCGATGGATTATGCCACGGCCATTCGCCATGAGGTGGGAAACCTGATGGACGCCGGCTGTCAGGCGATCCAGTTTGACGACCCGGTGCTGCTTCGCTACCCGGAGCGGGCGAAGCGGTGGGGGTTAGAGGCTTTGCAGGCTTGTTTTCAGGGCTTTGAGGAACGGGCGCTGTTCTTCGTTCACATCTGCGCCGGCTACCCCGACAAGCCACTGGAGCGCAAGGGCATCGCATACAAGGCGAATACGGACTACTACGCCGACATTCTGAGCTGGCTTGGCGAGTCAACCATCGACGTGGTGTCCATCGAGGGGGCGCAAAGCGGCCTGGATCTGTCAGTCTTGCCGGCCATCGGCGACAAGACAGTCATGTTAGGTGTGCTTGATGTCGGGTCCAACGTGGTTGAAAGTCTGGAATACGTAGTCAACCGGGGTCGGGAGGCGTTGCAATACCTGCCCAGGGAGCAGTTGATTCTGGCTCCTGACTGCGGGATGTTGCAACTGTCACGTGCGGCAGCGAAGGATAAGCTAATCAGAATCGCTGCCGCTGCCAGGGAGTTGAATGCGTGACTGAGAATAGCTCGTTGAAGATCCGGTTTCTGGGTACGGGTGCGGCCGAGGGCATTCCGGCGATGGGGTGCGTGTGCGCTCACTGCACGCGAGCGCGGCAGGAGGGTGGCAAGTTGCTGCGCGAGCGCAGTGCCATCCTGTTGCAACTCCCCGGCTACGACATGCTCGTCGAAGCGCCGCCGGACATCCGGGGGCTGATCAACAAATATCAGGTGAGCAACCTGCACGGGATTGTGGCCACTCATGCCGCCTATGGCCACATTGGGGGCATCAAAGAATTCGAGTACTGGACCACGCCGCTTGATTTTCTGGCAGAACCGGCCCTGTTCGAGGTCATCCGGCGGGAACACTGGACCCCCGCGCTGGACGAGCTCATGTTCCACGTTCCGTACTACCCCGGCGCAGCGCTGTACTTTGGCCAATTCTCACTGATTCCCTTCGCTGCCCGTTGGCGCAAGCCGATCTTTGGTCTCTCGATCAAGGTCAGGGAGAAACGGGTCGTCTACACGTCCAGTATGCCCGGTCGCATGACCAACTATGCGGGCTGTCTCATGGCCGGCGCCGATGTGCTCATCGTCAACGCGCCCACCTTTCAGCCGCCCAAGGAAGATCACATCACCGTTGTGGAGGCCATTGAATTGAAAGAGCAGGTATCGGCCGAACAACTTATCCTGACCTACATCAACCATCATAACCGCCCGCATGATGAACTGGAGGACTACGCCGGCCAGTTCCCAGGCGTAGCCGTTGCCTACGACGGCCTGAGCCTGGAGATCTAGCGCATGCGCATCCGGTTTCTGGGTACCGGCGCAGCCGAGGGCATTCCGGCCATGGGCTGCAAGTGTGATCATTGTACTCGAGCGCGGCAAGCAGGCGGTCGGTTCGTTCGGCAGCGCACTGCGGTGCTCTTTTCCCTTGACGGCTACGAGTTGCTGATGGACACGCCGCCGGATATTCGCGGGCTGCTTGACGCCAGCGGCGTCCGACAGATCGACGGCATTTTCCTGACGCATGAGCACTTTGACCATACCGCTGGCCTGGAGGAGTTCCTGTACTGGCCAGACCGCGTGGATCTGTTTGCTGAACCCCACGTCTATCGGCGGTTGATCCGAGAGGATTGGGGCGACCGGCTGCCGGAGGTGGCGTTCCACGTCCCTTTTCGTCCAGGGGTGGCCGTTCGCTTTAACGATTTCTTCTTCACTCCTTTCGAGGTGCGCCACGATGTCCCTTGCTTCGGCGTGGTGTTCTACGAAGGCCGGCAGCGGGTCGTGCACGCCGCTGACTCAGACAGTCGCTTGAGCAACTACGCCCGTTGCCTGATTGAGGGAGCCGACCTACTGATCGTCAACACCCCTTTCTTTGAACCCCGTGAAGATCAGGCGCATCTGAGCGTCCAGGAGGCGATTGTCCTGAAAGATGAAGTGGGGGCGAGACGACTCATCCTGACTCACTTCAATCACTACAATCGGCCTCACGACGAGCTGGAATCCTATGCCTCGCAGTTTGAGGGTGTCACAGTGGCTTTCGATGGCCTGACAATACGTGTCTAATTGTCAATTGTCAATTGTCAATGGTCAATTGTCGATGGCCTCGCTCAGTTGACAATTGACAATTGACAATTGACAATTGACCATTAGCCAGGGGAGGTTTCGCACTATGTCTTCCACAGCCCAGACTGACATCATGATGATCGGCCACTTTGCCAAAGACCGGATCGTGGTGGATGGTGAGGGTGAAACTGTGTCCGGTGGCGCTGTGTACTATGGCAGCGTGGCGCTGCGGCATCTGAGCGTCCGCGTGGCCGTCGTCACGCGCCTGCACCCCGACGATTTCTATCGTCTGGACGAGCTAGAAGCAGCCGGCGTGCAGGTATTTACCACACCAGCGCCCCAGACCTCGGGGATCGAGAACATCTATGATTCGACCGACATGGAGCGGCGTATCACTCACCCTCTGGGGTTCGCCGGCCCCTTCCGGGCAGCCGACATCCCTGACCTGGCAGCCCAAGTCTACGCCATCGTGCCCATCATGGCCGGCGAGGTGGGCCTGGCGCTCCTCCAAACGCTGGCAGCGCGCGGCCCGGTGGCGCTGGACGTGCAGGGGTTCGTGCGTGTCCGCGAGGGCGATGAGCTTGTCTTCCGCCAGTGGCCTCAGATGGAGGAGGGGCTGTCGCACGTGACCTATCTCAAGGTAGACCGCGCTGAGGCCGAGTTGCTCACCGGCCTAACCGACATGGCGGCGGCCGCCCGCCGGCTGTCCGACTACGGACCGCGCGAGATTGTGCTCACAGAGTCAGCGGGCGTCACGGTGTATGCGGATGGGCAGCTCTACTCGGCGCCGTTTACCCCGCGATCGCTGGCCGGCCGCACTGGACGGGGCGATACCTGCTTCGCCACTTACCTGGGCAAGCGACTGAGCACCGGGCCGGCGGAAGCCTGCCGCTGGGCGGGAGCTGTCACCACCCTGAAGCAGGAGCAGCCCGGTCCCTGGAACGGCGACCTGGC
>JBHHTZ010000499.1:0-3603 GCA_046753605.1 Anaerolineae bacterium | reverse complement strand
AATACTCGCCTCCCAGCCCTTGGAATGCTTCCAGGCGCTGGGTGAGCTCCGCGCTGGTTGCAGGGACGGCCGACTGGCCGGCAGCTTTTGCCTGTGCAGCGCGCTTTGCCATCAGGAGAGCAACCTGGTCGGGATCCAGCGCATCGTAGGCCCGATTCGCCTCCAGCACAGTCGAGCGGACCAGCGGCTCGAGGGACACGTTTTCCGCTTCCAGAATCTCTCGTTCGATGATCAGGTCTGCGTGGCGCGCTGTGGATGCGGCCAACTCCTCGAAGTGGTTCCCAATCGTGACTCGTAACGTCTGTCTGGCACTCCAATAGGAGAAGACCAATCCCAAGGTGATTGGGATCAGGCCGGCCACCATCGTGGCCAGGATCAGCTTGTGCCGAAGACTAAGCCTGGGGCGCATGATCTATGGTTTTTCCCTGCTACCCAGCTTTGTTATGAGAATAGCGGCTGGCGCTCAGTGAGCAGTGACCAGAAAGCAGTGACCGGGCGCATCTAAAAGTGAGGGGAGTCGGATAGCCCACCCATTTCTTAACCAGTAGAGTAGAGGAATAGGTGACAGTGTTTAGACTTCGGTATACCTCAGTTGCAGGGTTTCCCCGTTGTGGCTTAGTATCCGCATGTCTTGCACTGCGCCCTATTCCCCCCTCCTCGAACCGGACGTGCGGTTTTCCCGCATCCGGCTCTCCCGGAAACTCTCGCCTTGGGCACACGCAGGGAGTTGCACGGTTCGTTCGCTCATAGATACACTAACCCCATCTGTTTCAGGTGTGCATAGAGCGTTCTCCCTTCCGGTACTCGGAAAGGCCGCTGGCTCCGCCGCCTCAAGTGGGCAGCCAATCGACACCGTACGTAGCTGTTTATCTCCCGAATTCCCTTGCGGGGATAGCCGTACTGGTAGTAGTTACTCCACCCAGTTAGATGCCGGTTCAGTTCCTGTACCAGCCTCGGCAGTGGCTTGAAGCACTGTCGTGCGCTGGTCATTTCCCGCAACCGCTCCCGTTCCCGGGCTATGGCCTTCTTCGACGGAAACACGTTTAGGTATCGTCGCTCCCGCTCATATCGGTCACGGTCATATCGAAACGTGTACCCCAAGAAGTCCAGACTCGCTCCTACTTCCTTCAAATCCACCACCCGCGTCTTCTCCCGGTTGATCTCCAGCCCCATCCAGGCTTCCAACTTTGTCTCGATCCACTCCTGCAACGCCGGCCTTTGATACCGCGCCATGACCACGAAGTCATCTGCGTAGCGCACTAGTCGTGCATTCGCCCATTGCCTCGGCCCATTCGGCCAGTGAAACACCTTGTCGAACCAATGCAGATAGAGATTGGCCAGCAACGGCGAGATCACTCCCCCTTGGGGCGTCCCTCGGTGCGGATACGTCTTTCGCCCGCCACCCTTCCCTTCTTCATCGGGCGGCTCGACTACCGGTGACCTCAGCCACATCCGTATCAGTTTCAGTACCGACCGGTCACTGATGCGCATCTCCAAACACGCCATCAGCTTGTCGTGCGGTATCGAGTCAAAATAGCCCTTCAAGTCCGCGTCGTACACCGCCGTATAGCCTTCCAGTAGATGCTGGCGTATCGCTTCCAGTGCCTGGTGGGCCGACCGCCCGGGCCGAAACCCATACGAGCATTCTTCAAAGTCCGCTTCAAAGATCGGCTCCAGTATCAGCAATGTCGCCATCTGGACCACCCGGT
This sequence comes from Anaerolineae bacterium, assembly GCA_046753605.1. Classification (GTDB taxonomy): domain Bacteria; phylum Chloroflexota; class Anaerolineae; order Epilineales; family JAANWY01; genus JBHHTZ01. Next base: position 1,894 of record JBHHTZ010000499.1, on the reverse strand, counting down.
CCCTTATTGTCGGTATCCCCAGTGGTCGCTTCTTCCCGTTCGCTTTCGGGATGTACACCCGTCGTACTGCCTGCGGTCGGTAGCTCTTGCTGCGCAGCGCTTCCTCTATCTCCGCCAGAAACGCTTCCGGCCCACCTTCGCTTTCGAGTACCGATTGTATCGTCTCCCCGTCCACGCCAGGTGCTCCTTTGTTGTACCGCACCAGTTCCCATGCCGTCCGCAGTGTGTCCCCCCGATAGACCCGGTCATATAATGCGTAGAACCGGAACTTCGGCTCCTGCTTCGCCTTTCGGCCCAGTTTCTGTCTCAGTCCAGAGAGTTTCTCGGGCAGTCGTACCCGCTTCTCCAACCCAGCGGTCGGTTTCTCGCCTACCCCTTCTTCCGTAGTGGAACTCCCGTTCAAGCGGCTCTCCTTTCCTTTCGACAAATACATGTTCCCGGTCAGGCCCCTTCGCTCCACAGGCATTACCCCGCTTCTTCACTACTATGGGCCTGTCCGACTCCCGACCAGGGCCATGCGCAGGTTATGTATTCCCTGCACATGCTGGCGGCTCTCCCGCCGCCCTGTCGGGTCTCTCAGGTTCCTCGACCAATCTTTCCGTACGCGCCACCTCCAACCACCCCGGAGAGTCCGCCAGTTGCTTCTACTCGTTGCTTCACTGTCGATACTAGGCTTCGCCCAATCTGGAAGGTTAGCCACTCTCACGTTGTGTAACGAGGCCGAATCGAGTTCACTTGCGTTGCGGCTCGCACGGTCGCTAGTCCGAGGCTTCGTCAGACGGATTACTCCGCCCCACGCTCAGATAGCTTCATGTCAAACGAGTAATTACATGGTGAACGCCTCTCAGTTCACTAGATTGGCCAGGCTTATCCTGACGCACCAGATTACACAGATTTTTTCTCTTTGTTTTTAATCTGCGTAATCTGTGTAATCTGTGGTTCTGTGGTTTAGAAAGCACGACGCGTATGTTCTATATTTCCCTACCTCATGGTTACAACACGGTCACCCCTCGCTTGCCGCGTAGACGCGCCGCAACCCCTCCACCGTCGTCACCGTCTTCAGCCCTTCGTGAATCGCCCGCAGCACGTCCACGTCCTCGATCTTGTAGACCTCCGGCAGCAGGCGCAGTCCCTGGCTGCCGAATTTCAACTCCAGGCCCAGTTCGATGCCGGCCAGCAGTCCTTCGCGGATGCCTTGCTGGATGCCTTGTTGCCTACCCTGCTGAATGCCCTGCTGGATGCCTTGCTCAATCCCTTTCTTGATCCCGATTCGCTCTACACTCGTGATGTACGGCATACGTCTCACCTCCTCGTATTCCCTCATTTCACGCCAAAACCCTTCCTCCAACCCCTCCGGCAGCCTCATCACCCAGTCTATGAACCGGAACAGGTTGACCACGTCCTCCCGTTCGTAGCCCCGCTCGTACAATCGCCGCGTCAAGGTCCACTTCCACGCTCGCCGTCCCTCGTCATCCCCTCGCGTCTCTTGGGTCTTCAGGTGGGCCATCACCACTATGGCAAATGGGTTGCTGTCATCCTCCAACGCAGACCACTCCGCCCGATAGTCCAGCAACTTCACCGTTGGAAAGGTCAGCCCCACCTGGCAGCCCCACAACTCATAGCCGAACCGCTCCGGTCGCCACCCAGGTCGCTCATCTCCCAGCACCGCCAGGCTGGCTACCCGGCGATGATAGCGGTCGAACAGACGGTAGTTGTACACGTACATGCGCTCGGCAAAGCCTGCCTCCTCCTGGCTCTGCACCTCCACATGCACCAACACCCAGGCCTCATCGCCGCCTTTGCGCCATACTTGCACCAGCTTGTCCACCCGCCGCCGTCCCAACACAGCTTCGGGTGTGACCTGTTGCAGTTCTTTATCCAGAAAGACATGCCC
>JBHHTZ010000498.1:0-3610 GCA_046753605.1 Anaerolineae bacterium | reverse complement strand
GGACAGAGCATCGGCCTTCTAAGCCGACGGTTGCAGGTTCGAGTCCTGCCGGGGGCGTAAAACACAACATTACGTTCCTCTTGCACCAGGAGGCCAGCCGGCACACTCCCCGCACCATCGGCACGTATCGAGAACCCCTTACCCCCTTCTTAGAGTTCCTGGCTAACGACAACCTTACGAAGAAGACAATCCAGGCCCTGGAACGCGCCGGAGTCTGGGAGGGCCGTGGCCCTCGTACAGCCAGCCATTCTTGGCAGGGGTATCCGGGCAGCGTTCGGATCAATGACCAGTATCGTATTTGCTTTGTCTGGACAGACACAGGGGCAGAACAGGTTGAAATCACGGACTATCACTGAGAGGTGAAGACATGATACGAATTCCCACACACCGCGAGCCGACCCATCCAGGGGAGATGCTACTGGAGGAGTTTCTGAAGCCAATGGGACTGACTCAGCAGGCGCTGGCCGATGCTATTCACGTACCGTTCCAGCGCGTAAACGAGATCGTGAATGGCCGGCGCGGGGTGACGCCCAGCACAGCGCTGCGCTTTGCCAGGTTTTTTGGGACATCGCCAGCGTTCTGGATGAACACCCAGCTTTGCTGGGACCTGTACCATGCCCAGCAGGATGAGAAAGAGGATCTGGAGGCGATCAGGCCTCTCGAGTTGGCCATGCCCAAGGCTTGAGCTTGAATATGGAGAAACCCACGCGGTGGCTGTCACCCGTGGGTATGGCTATAGGCCGAAGACGGCGGCGCTGGCAGCGTGATTTTTGACACACAGCAGCCCAGATGGTCAAATCTGGCCAGGTGGGCTGTTTGTTTTGGGGGATTTGGGCGAGTGGAAGGCAACATCGATGTGACCCCGCCGGCTCCTTCGCCCGTTCAGGCATCTCTAATGCGGCGCTTCGTACAGCGGGACAGCCAGCGTGACCTTTTCCCCGTTCCGCCAAACAGTGACCCGAACGTAGGTCCCGATTTCTCGATCGCTCACGATTCGGGAGATGTCGTCCACAGCCGTCAGCTCCGTTCCATTGATGGCGAGCAAGACGTCGCCGCCGGCAAGAATGCGGCGACCTCGGGTCACTATCGCCAGACCGCCTGCTTTCAGTCCAGCTTCGTCGGCGCCGGAGCCGGCATGCACCGTCTGAACCAACACCCCGTGGTTGATCGGCAATCGCAGGCGCGACGCCAGGAAATCGTCCAGAGGCACGCCCATGACGCCCAGGTAGGGCCGCGAAACGTAGCCGATCCGCATGAGCGAACTGACAACATCCCGAACCGTGTTGCTCGGAATCGAGAATCCAACGCCCTGGGAACCGCGACTGGTGGAGAATATGGCGGTGTTCAGTCCAATGACCTCGCCGTCGGCATTCAGGAGCGGCCCGCCAGAGTTGCCAGGATTGATGGCAGCGTCTGTCTGAATAACGTCATGGATGCGTCGGATGTACTCATCCTCGCTCTTGATGGTGCGGCCAAGCGCGCTGATGTGTCCAACCGTCAACGTCTGCTGCAAACCAAACGGGCTGCCAAGCGCCAGCGCCAACTGCCCAACCTGCACGTGAGCCGAGTCACCGAACCGGGCGACGGCTACACCGCCAGCCGGCGGCTCAATCTTCAGCAGGGCCAGGTCCGTTGCCGGGTCTACGCCGGCAATGTCAGCCCGCACGTATTCACCATTCGAGAGTAACACGACAACATCCGTGGCCCCCTCGACGACGTGATAGTTGGTCACGATATGGCCCTCGGCGCTCACGAAGAAGCCAGACCCTGTCTCACCCGGCTGGTCCGAGGGATGCTCCAGATCGATCTGCCCAAACCCAACCGATTTGACTTTAACGACCGCCTTGTCCAGCTCGGCGTAGATGCGCGTCAGGTCCTGATCCGTGCTGGTGAGCACGCCGGCCGCCTGAACGGACGACGGGCTGGTGAGCGAGTGCAACGAAAAGCCAACGAAAAAACCGCCGGCAACCAGGCCGGCGGTGATGGCAATAGTGAGCACCAGCAGCAATGCCGTTTGACGCGTTCCCCGCCTCCGCTTTTCAGCTTCTAGCAGTTCAACACATTCACACCAGGTTTCCCGATCTACGATCCGCGTCGGTCCCATTGCAGACACCTTCCTACAATTCCAATACCTGATCCACCGTAGTATTCAGACGGCCGAGGCCAGTTCAATCTTACCGGGTAACTACGGCCTGGCGATTTCAATCGCCAGGCTCTGAGTGGACCGCTGTCGAAGGAGTGACCTTGCCGGCAGGCTGGGGGATAAGTGATTTGCGAAAGCACGAGGGTCAGAATATAATTCGAGCGGTCACGACGGGACATGGAGTGAATGCATGACGCAGACTAACAACCAGAATCCACTGACTGATCGTCAGATGGAAGTGCTGAAACTGGTAGCTCAGGGAGTTACCAACAAAGAAATCGGACGGACGCTGAACATCAGCGAGAACACCGTCCGAAAGCATCTCCAGAACATCTTTGAGAAACTGGAAGTCAGTTCCCGCACAGAGGCGACCACCCTGGCCTACCAGCACGGATGGGTCTCCCTGCCGGCCCCCCCAGGTGCTGTAAGCCCGGAACCGGCCGAATCTATTGTTGAAGAGACCCAGGCAAAGGGCCTGCACATAGATACGCGCCTGCTGGCAGTGGCCGGCATCGTTGCCATCGCCCTCGTTGCCGTGGTCACGTGGGTGGCTGTCACGCGCCAGGCACCGCCGGCGATGGGGGTCTCGGACATCTCCCCGGAAGACCTGGACCGGTGGGCCGAAGCTCCGCCGCTGTCAACTGCTCGAACAGGGCTGGCGGCCATTGCATACAAGGGAAATCTCTACGCTGTCGCCGGCGAGACATCCGACGGCCCCACCGGAATGACCGAGCGTCTCGATCCCAGCGATGGGGAATGGCGCCAGTTGGCAGACAAGCCCACGCCGGTGCGCGACGTGGGCGCGGCTGTCGTCGGCGGCAAGGTGTACGTGCCCGGCGGCTGCCTCGGTGACGGCTCACCAACCAACGTTCTGGAAGTATACGACCCGGAGACCGACACCTGGACGGCCGGAGCACCGATGCCGCAGAGCCTGTGCGCTTATGCCATTGCAGCGGTGGAAGGCAACGTCTACGTCTTTGGCGGATGGGACGGCACAGGCTACCGCAGTCAGGTGTACGCCTACGATCCCGACAAAGACGCCTGGTCAGCCGTGACCCCGATGCCCACAGCGCGGGGATACGCCGGCGCAGCCGCCATCGAGGGCCAGGTTTACGTGGTGGGCGGCTATGATGGCCGGCGGGACCTGGCCGGCGTCGAGGCGTATGCCCCCAGTGACGACCACGCGGGGGGCGAGCCGTGGTCCAAACACACGCCGCTGCCCGATGGCCGGGCCGGGGCCGGCGTGGTGACGGTGCAGAGCAAGCTATACATCATCGGCGGTGGCTGGGATGCCGGCCGGGAAACAGCCCTTCAGTACGATGTCCGATCCGACACCTGGGCCCCCTTCTCCAACCCCACCTCCGGGCTGTGGCGTAACATGGGCGTGGCCGTGCTCGACACCCGCTCGGAGACGAGAATCTACGCGGTGGGTGGCTGGGCCGGCGACTTCGTGGCCGGCAGCCGGGC